>JAFMHE010000048.1:7124-9727 GCA_017854675.1 Paracoccaceae bacterium
CAATCGTAGATGCAGAAATTCGTCATCAGGATTTTCAGCAGCGAAATGCATCGCCCGTCTGGCGCATAGGCGTGGCAAATGCCCGACCCTTCTGTGCTGCCCAGCCCCTTGCCATCGCGGCTGTCGCGCTTGGACGTCCCCGATGACGCGCAAGACGCATCGTATTTCGCCGCATCGCTGAGCAGTGCCAGCTTTTCCTGAAGGGTAAGTTTTGCCATTTGTTCTTGATATGTTCTGTCGCGAGGTTCCGCAAGAGCGCAGACAGTTGCAGGCATTATTTCGCATAAGCGTCCTTACCTATACAGAACACATGACGGTCTGACAAAACGCCAAGTTCCGCCGATAGAATTGTGTGACAGCGAAACCCTGCTTTGCGCGGGGTTTCGCATGCGGTACACTTGTCAAAAATACAATCGGGCACGGACAAGCGAAAAGGCAGGATCAACAATGACATCGCGCAGAGTTTTTATATTGGGCCTCGGGGCCGTGGGGTTGAGCGCATGTGCCACCGGTGGTGTCACATCGGGGGCGGCGGCTGCAACTGACGGTTTGCCCGCTGATCTGCTGCCACAACGTAACGCGGGCTATGACGCGTGGGTCAGCAGTTTTCGCGCCCGCGCGGGCGCAGGCGGCATTTCGAACGCAACGCTAAACAGCGCCTTTCGCGGCACGGGCTATTTGCCCGGCGTGGTCAAGCGTGACCGCAATCAGGTCGAATTTTCCCGCACGCTTGAGGATTATCTGGCCATTGCCGCATCTGACGAACGTGTCAGCAAGGGGCGTGCGGCATTCGCGGGTCACCGCAGCACATTGGCGGCGGTTGAGGCGCGATACGGCGTTCCGGCCGAGGTTGTCACCGCCATTTGGGGGCTAGAGAGTTTTTATGGTGAGCGGCGCGGCGATGTGCCGGTGATCTCCGCAACCTCGACACTGGCGTTTGACGGGCGACGCGGTGCGTTCTTTGAAAAGCAACTTATGGCGGCCCTCAAAATCATCCAGAATGGCGATATTCCTGCGTCGCGACTGACAGGCTCATGGGCCGGCGCGATGGGTCACACACAATTCATCCCGACGTCGTATGAGGCGTTTGCCGTTGATTTCACAGGCGATGGTCGCCGCGATATCTGGTCTGATGATCCAGCGGACTCGCTCGCCTCAACTGCCGCCTATCTGTCGCGCAACGGGTGGACGCAGGGCCGTAAATGGGGCGGTGAGGTCGGCAATGGCGCGCCTGCCGGATCGGTTATTCAACCACAGGCAGGTGGGCCAAAATTCTCTGTCACCAGCAATTTCCGCGTGATCAAACGCTACAACAATTCGGACAGCTACGCGATTGGTGTGGGCCATCTGTCTGACCGCATCGCGGGCGCGGGGCCTTTGCGGGGCAGTTTCCCGCCAGACAAGAACGGACTGACCAAAGACGACCGCCAGCGCCTCCAGCAACGTCTGACCGCCAAGGGTTTCGACACCGGCGGTGCGGACGGCGTGATTGGCCCCAAGAGCGAAGCGGCGATCAGTGCGTACCAGTCCAGTATCGGCATTCCTGCGACAGGCACGCCGTCGCAGGACCTGCTGCGCTCGCTGGGATAGACCGCCATGCACGACTTGCTGATCAAGGGCGGTACGGTCGCGACGGCTTCAGATGTCTTCAAGGCGGATGTCGCTGTCACGAACGGTGTGATCACAGCTATCGGGAACGACCTTGGTGCCGCACAAACTGTCTTGGATGCGTCAGGCAAACTGGTGCTGCCCGGCGGTGTCGATACGCATTGCCACATCGAACAATTGTCGGGCGCGGGGTTGATGAACGCCGACACGTTTGAAACAGCAACGCGGTCTGCGGCCTTTGGCGGGACAACAACCACCGTGTCCTTTGCCGCGCAACATCCCGGTATGCGGCTGTCGCAGGTGATGGCGGATTACATGACCTTGGCGGACAAGGGCGCGCTGATTGATCATGCGTATCACGCGATCATTGCCGACACGTCCGGCGCTAACCTGACCGATGACCTGCCGCAGTTGATAGGTGCGGGGCATCGGTCGCTCAAGGTGTTCACGACCTACGACAAGGTGCGCCTGAATGATGCCGAAATCCTGCAAACGCTGATGGTGGCCAAGGCGCATGGCGCGCTGGTCTGTTTTCACGCAGAGAATGACGCGATGATCCGTTGGGCGACGCAAACGTTGTTGGCCGATGGCAAAACCGCGCCGAAATACCACGCACAATCGCACCCTCGTGCCGCCGAGATCGAGGCGCTTGGCCGGATTTGCCAGTTTGCCGAAGTCACGCGCCAGCCGGTGATGCTGTTTCACATCTCCACATCCGAAGGTGTGGAAATCGTGCGCGCGGCCAAGGCGCGGGGTGCGCCGGTCTGGGCTGAAACATGCCCGCACTATCTGTTCATGACCGAAGATATCCTTGATCAGCCGGGCCATGCCGGTGCCGCCTATCTGTGCAGCCCGCCGCAGCGTCAGACTGCGGATCAGGATGCGCTTTGGGCGGGTCTGGCTGATGGAACGCTCAGCCTGATTACCTCGGATCACGCGCCCTACCGGATGGATGAAACCGGCAAGTTCGCGCATGGGACGGATGCACCATTTCC
>JAFMHE010000048.1:10021-15381 GCA_017854675.1 Paracoccaceae bacterium
GCGGGGGCAGGCCATCGTCACCGACCGCAAGCTAACTGGCAAACCGGGGCAGGGCCGCCGCGTGCCGATGCAATTCAGTGCTGCGATGGCGGCTGGTTAACCCGCCGCCAGTTCCGCCAACCGCCGTTCTTGTCGCGCCATCAGATGCGCAATCTCTTTGCGCGTGGCGTCCGTCAACCCGGCACCGGGTCTGCGCAGGGCGTCGCTGGCGATGATCCCGCGCTGCGCCATGACGTGTTTGCGAATGGCAAGGCCAAGCCCCGGCTGTTGTTCAAACCGCGCCAGCGGCAGATAGGCGTCAAAGATATCACGCCCCTCCTCGGATGTGCCTGCGGTATGATGCGCCACAACGCTTGCCATCATCTCAGGGTAAGCAAAGCCGGTCATCGCGCCATCGGCACCCCGTTCCATTTCTTCGGGCAGGAAAACACCGCCATTTCCGCACAAGATCGAAATGCGGCGGTTCAGTGTACTCTCCGCGCGCAGGGCTGAAATTTTTTCCAGTCCCGGCCAATCCTCATGTTTGAGACAGACACAATGCGGCAGGTCGTTCACAATCCGTGCAATCACCGGGACTGAGATTTGCACCCCCGTCGCCAGCGGAAAATCCTGCAGGACAAATGGCACGTCCCCGATGAAATCCGACATCTGATGGTAGTAGCTGACGATCTGATCGTCGGTGCGCAGACTGCTGGGCGGGGCGACCATGACGGCGGCAGCACCGTCCATCGTCACCATGTTGGTCAGGCTTTGCATCTGGGCAAAACCGGGGGCAGAGACGCCTGCCACAATCGGCACGCGCCCCTCGACACGCTTGATCACACGCTGCACGACGGCGCTGCTTTCGGCCAAGGTCAGCTTTTGTGCCTCTCCCATCATGCCCAGAACGGTCAGACCCGTTGCTCCGGCCTCGAGGTAGAAATCAACCATCCGGTCAATGCTGTCGAAATCAATCTCGCCGTTGGGGCGAAACGGGGTCACGGCAATGACATAGACACCCGCCGCCTGTTCGTTAAATTCCATCATCCTCAGCTTCCTTTTTGTGCTTTGTGCAACGCCAAGGCACCGATGGCCATTGCTGTCGCCGCCTGACACGGGTCGATCACTGGCAGGCCCAAAGCATCCTCCAACGTCGCGCGGTAGCGTGCCATGCCCGCACAGCCAAGGATCAACACGTCTGCCCCGTCCAGATCACGCAAAGCGGTGCCAATCTCAAGCAATCTGGCTTGGGTCACTTGCGCATCACTTAGCCCTTGTACGCTTAGGCCAAGTGCCCTGTCATCGGCCAGCCTGTCGGTGACGCCCATCGCACCCAGATACCGCATGTGGCGTGGAATTGACTTTGGACCAATGGAGATCACACCAAACCGTTGGCCCATTGTCATGGCGGTCAATATCGCTGCCTCTGCAATGCCCATCACGGGCACGTCCATTTGCTCCCTTAATGTGGCAAGGCCGGGGTCGGAGTAACACGCGATCACGAATGCGGATGCTGTGGCGCGCAATTTCTGTGCTTGCGCCAACAGCGGTGCGACGACCAGATCCACATGGGCTTGCGTCTCAATTCCCGGCGGTCCTTGGATCAACGTATGTGTTTCAATCGGCACAGAACAGACCGCGCGCATCGGCGCAATCGCTGCGTCCAGACCTTCGGTGACATCGGTTAGCGAGTTGGGGTTAATCACGTGAATGGCCATGAAAGCTCCGGAATTCTATTGGCGTAGTTTATCTTTACGGATCGGTAAGTCACGCTGGATTATGCTGCGTTTCTGGCCGTTGACGGGTGTTTTCATGTACGCCAAGCATCGCCATTCCGAGCCTAAAGAAGTGATATTTTAAGGTCACACAATGAACATAATGCCAGTGCTGGCGTACAGCAGCCTTGCAAATACGCCTTTGTGGGTCAAAGTTATCGGCAAATTGGCGAAAAGCCTAGGATGAAAAAGCCCAGATAATGGGCTGCAGTATTGGTGGTGAGCATGAGAGTTTTGGACAAGCCCCGCGAGCGGGTGGTAGTGACCTTACACGGCATTGAAGTCCCGAAAACAGGGTATCTAGGCAGCGCTACGATCACTGCTATGGACGCTGGAAAGTTTGAGGCACCGGTTATTCGCGCAGCACTGGGATGTGTTCAACCCGATGACAAGATCGTCGAGATTGGTGCAGGCACCGGCGTCGTTGGCGCGTTGATCGCACAACGGTTCAAAACGGTGAAGGTTTCAGCCTTTGAGATGGATCCCAAGAACGTCACTGGCATCAAGGGTCTGTACAAACACAACAAGCTGACTGGCCGTATCAAAGTACAAAACAATGCCGTTGTATCCGATACCAAGGCACCTAAAAAAGTCGATCTGCGACGTGGTGACGACAGTCAGGAGAAAAAGTCGGGCTTGAAAAAGACAACCGTGTCATCAGCCAAGAAAACCGTCGCCAGCTTGCAATACGACAAATTGCGCCTTGATTTCCCGCATAACGTTTTGATCCTCAGCATGGATGGTCAAGAGGCCGATTTCCTAAAGCATGCTGTTCTGGACGATGTGGATCTGGTCATCGTAAAACTGGACCACGAAGCCCTTGGGAGGGAAGGTTTGCGGGCAACCCGCGAATATCTAGAGTGTCAGGGCTTCATCAAAGACAACGCTTTTTCTGCGTTTCGGGCAGTGACCTACAAACGTGCGCAGCGGATGTATCCCGTGGACACGAAACCCGCGTTGGCGGATCTATCAGAAAGCGCACCGGTTGATGCATCGAAGTTTGAAATCGACCCGCGTCGCAACGTTCGCGGCGACATCATCAAAGTCGAAAATGCAGTTCTGGCGCACCAACCCGGCACGGAGGGCTGGCGCATAAACGCAACTGTCTTTGATGGTGAAAAAAACCCGGTGCCCGAAGCGATCTGCTGGCATGGGCGCGAAGAACCCGTCACAATGCCACGGCAACATCCCCGCAAGAACCGGCTGCAGCACCTTCCGGGAACTTGGCTGTTCGGGGGCTGCTATAACCCGCATTTCGGTCATTTTCTGGTGGAAACTCTGTCACGCGTTTGGGCGCTTGATCACATTGATGAAAAGATCGAAGGGGTGTTGTTTTTTCCGATCTACAGCAATCATGCCGAAAGAGCGCCAAAGGATTTCGACAAGATATTCTCGATCCTTGATATAGATTTCAATTGGAAAATCGTCGATCAGTTCTATCAGGTGGATCGCTTGATCATTCCGCCGCAAGGTAGCGGTATCAAACATGATATGTCCTCTGTCCCGGAATACCGGGATTTTTTGCGCAGCCATATCCGCAAGGATCTGGAACCGATTGTGAATGAGAAACTTTATGTTTCGCGCTCGGAGATAACAGGCGTGACGGGTCGTGGTTTGGTCGGTGAGAAGAGGCTGGAGGCCTACCTTGAAAAAGAAGGATATCTCATCTTTCATCCGCAGAACCACTCGTTTCAGGATCAACTGCGCCACTATCAGGGCGCGCAGCACATTCTTGGGCCTGACGGGTCTCCATTCCATCTGGCGAATCTTGTCGGTCATCCCGAAAAGAAGGTTGGCATTATCCAGCGACGGATATCGGTAGAGCACTCTGCTTGGGCAGATCAGATGAACTGGTTTGAGGCAGGCGAGCCGCTTGATCTTGCCTGCTGCAAAACATATTGGGCGCCTGCCGGTGTGAAACGTGCCAAGCTTCAGATGTCTGGTGAAGTGCAGTTCTCGAAGATCTGCAAAGTTTTGCGTGAGGCCGGATTGATCGGGGCCAAGGCCAAATGGCCTGACATGACAAAAGAGCAATTGAACGCCGAACTTGCCGCTTTGGGCGCGCTTTTGGGCAGCGACATGCATCAGGTGCATCTGGGCCACCAGTCTTTGCAAGACTATCCTGTGCTGGAAAACGAAAAGACACCACAGGTTTTTTGGCACGACGCATAGTGGCGGGGAACGGAAGCAACGCGTTTTGTCCTAGGGAAAAATCTCGGTGAGGGTCATCTCGCCTTGTTCCTCGAAGTCACGTAGCGCGGTTGCAACTTCGTCCTCCGAAGGGTTCGTCCAGTGCCCGTTCCCTATGATGCCGGCAGCTGCAAGTGCTTGTCCTGTCTGTTCAAAATCTATGAGCGAGATTACTTCGTTCATCTGCGTGCGTTCGCCCGCGCGAAACCAGTAGCGTGTGCACTGATCACTGATCATCGGTTTGATGGCTGCGAAACGTGCTAATTGCTCTTGGAAATCGTGATAAATTGTTCCGGGTCGGCGCAGCAGAATGGCAACGCGGCATGCGGGACCGGCAACAAATGCCGCGAGGTGCAGCGCGGAATTATCTGTTGAAACAATCACTTTGGCGGCCTTGTACTGGGCCAATTGTGTTTCAAGATCATGCTGTTGCGGATGAAAGATGGTGAAACCCTCTTTCTCAAGCTCTGCCTCGATCCGCTCCTCCAGCAAAAACCGCCCACGCTTCCGGAACACCTCGCTGCGCGATATGTAAATCTTCTCTGCGCCTTCTGCCTTGATGCGTTGCCGCCACCGGGCGTCGGTAAACTCGCGAAACTCTGGCGTGCCGCCAATCATATCGTTCACGCCAAAGGCCTGAGGCGCGATCACAAGCCGCTCAACACGCGTCGGATCGTTGATCGCTGTCAGTTCTGGAACCTCGCCCAGCGTTCCCAGCATCGGTTTGAGCAGCGTTAGGCTGCGCACCGGCCAAGTGACTTTTTTCTTCGGCAGAAAAAGGACCTGGTCGATCTGTCCGGCATAGGCATCAAGCGCCCACAACCGCGCGATGCTTTCACATAACGCATGGCCAAAATGACCGTAGGCCATACCGCCGAATAGCACGGTGCCTTTGATCTCGTGCTTGATCTCATCTGGCTCGGGAAATTCTGGCTGCACCGTGGTGGGGCGGGTTGCCGCACGGTAGGTTACAGCGTCTTCGCAAAATACACCGCCTGCGGTAAAGACCCCTGCAGGCCGCGCCATCGCCCGTTTCTGACCACGCCCCCAAGGAACGACAATGGCGTTCTCAACAACCCTGATCTGATCCGCGAGCCTGCGTTCGGGGTCAAAATTCAACATTCCGTCTGCTCTTTCTTAAACGCGGGATCATTGTTTGATCTGCCTGCGCAATTTCTTTTCGTTCAATCGCGCGTGGATGCGTACAACCGCAACCCCGAGCGTTACATCGGTATAGCCTGCACCGCCTTCAGAAATATGTGCAGATTTGGGCCATTTCGTGAGGTCGAGCGTATAGCTGTCTTCCCAGTTTTCGAACACGGTAATACCGCCATAATCGACATGGAAAACCGCCTTGCCTGGACCGGGCGCAAGCGTGTTGTGACCGCTGCCGATATAAATGTGATCATCCCCCCC
>JAFMHE010000048.1:15645-19144 GCA_017854675.1 Paracoccaceae bacterium
AAAAACCGCACCGCCGTATTTCGGGCCAATCATCACGTCGGCACCACGGCTGCCCTGCACGTTCACTGTCACCCGCTCGGAGGTTTCAAAATTGATCGGCGTGTCAGGATGGGCGACGATCCTGATCTCTTTGGACTGACTGGGGTCTTCCTCATTGCGCGAAACCACTGTCGCGATGCGGATGTTTTCGACATAAGCGGGGGCGTGCAGAACGTAGTCATCAGGCCCCCCCATGTACCATAGCGTATCGGTGCCACCGTCCGCGTCCTCGCGGATTTTCTCGGCGTTGGCACCGTAGGCCCAGTAATTATTGTCCGCATTCCCGCCTGCCAGCACCACGCTGCCATCCAGCGACATCATGGCGTTCACACCGCGCGCCGGGTTTTCAAACCCGCGCAAGTCCAGACCCAGATCCAGCGCATTGTCGATCAGCGTCTGACGCAATTCGGCCAGCGGGGCGGTGTCGCAGATGTTCTCGACCTCGCCGGGATCATTGATCAGATCGTAAACATGCTCTTCGCCGTTGGGATAGCGGAAATACCGGTAGCCCTTGAGGGCGTCTGTTGCAGGTCGCACTGATAGCGTCCCGAACACGGACGTCACCGGCGATTTGCTCGTATCAAACGCGCCAAAGCTGTCATCGACTAAAGGCAACAGGCTTTGCCCTGATGTCCAATCGGGCCGGTAAGGCAGCCCCGCAAGGTCCATTATTGTTTTGGGAATGTTGTGCAACGAAATCGGGCGCTCGATCACTTGCGGCCGTTCAATCGCGGCATGCCACAGGCCCAGCGGCACATGTGCGGCACTGTCCCACTGGCTCATCTTGTGGAAACTGTCATGGGTGCCAAGGTTAAAGCCGTTGTCTGACAGCAAGATCACGCTGGTGTTTTGCCCTAGATCAGAGGCGCGCAAGGCATCCATAAAACGCCCGATCTCATGATCGACATGCGAAATTGCGGCGAAATAGGCGCGCACGACTTCACGCCACGCATGATCACCTGCCTTTTCCGGCGTCCAGGGGCCGTTGGTGATATAGGCCGCTTCATAGACCGCCATGCCTTCTTGCGGGCCAAAGTAATCTTCGGGGGCTGCGGTGCTTGGCCAAACGATCTGCGCAGGGTCATAGGTTTGGTAAAACCGGTCGGGACATTGCAATTTGTAATGCGGATGTTTGAAGCCCAACTGGATCAGGTGCCGCCGCGCCGGATCGGCCCGACCCAGATAGTCGATGGCATTCTGGGCCACTGTATAGTCATAGAATTTGCTGTCCTGCGCGCCATCGTCGTTGGGGTGGCCGACACCGGAAATGCCCGGCCCCTTGTCCAGATAGTTGCGCACATCGTGACGCTTGCCCGCATCGCGCGCCTCGGGTTCCTCGTGAAACAGAACGCGTTTGTATTCCTCGGGCATCGGTTTGTAATTGCTGTCGACCTTGCCGGTTGTGAACGTGCGGAACCCGTGCCTGCGCAGATCAAACTGCCAGCCTGCCGTAGGCGGCAAGGCATCGCGCCAGAACCGGTTCAGATCAACCAGACCTGTGCGAAACGGCGAAAGCCCCGTTGCCAGTTCCGCCCGGCACGGCGCACACAGCGGCACCGTGGCATAGGCATTGGCGAACCGCACCCCTTCGCCCATAAAACGGTCGATATTAGGCGTGGAGATGGTCAACCCGAAGGCATTGCGCCATGTGAACACATCAATCATGTCATCAATCCAGATGACGCAGATGTTGCTGTTTTGCGCGCTGTCTTTGGTAAAACTCATGCTCCGTTCCCTTCGGTTTCACACTGCCGCAGCGCTGCGGCCAGACCTGCAGGATCAGCCAGACAATCGCTGTCAATCCACACCAGAACATCCAGCATAGTCGAGGTGCCAAGCGTCTTGAGAATACCCTTGCGATGCGACCTGCACCCGATGAACAGATCACAAGACCCCGCCAATGCCGCGCGCACCCCATCGGTGTTGCTGCGGGTGGTAAGTGGCGTCCCGACTGCCCCACCAATAGCGGCGCAAGCCAGCGACAGTTGACCATCCGAATAGCTCGCGATCGCCCAACCGCCTCCCTTGGGCGCAGGCATACTTAACGCCGCTTCATCGTCCTGATCCTGCCAGATAAGCGCACCTTCTTTTTCGGCCAGAAACAGGTAATTGCCCTCATCTTTGGGATTAACCGTGGCCAATGACCGCGCTTCGCCTTGTTCGGACATATAACGCACAGCAATGGTAAACGCCTCAGGCTCAACCAACGCGTCGGCCACCACCAGACCAGCATTCACCTTGGACTGGAACGTCAGCCCGCCTTGTGCTGCGACCCTCAGGTTGCCCTCATTCGGTTTGACGGGTGTGGCGCTTGACCCGATACCGGCCTGCGTATGCCACGCGACAACCGCGCCATCACCGTCGCAGGTCAGCGACGCCCCTTGTGCCTGATACCAGACCGCGCCGGATGCATTTGGATGCACGGTGACAGCTGCGGGCGCATCGCCGGGCAACAGCACCGCGTCAGGAACCACGACATCGACGTAGTGAGGCTTAAAAAGGTCCATCAATGCACCGGCAGTGCCGCTGGCAGCGCCCAGCGGTGCAGGCGCGCGCCGTCGCGACTGACGTAAGCCCATTCATCGCGCAACGCCCCGCGATTGGCAGGCATCCCATCACTGGAAGGCGCATGTCCAAGTGCGTAAGTCAGGTGCAGTGTATTGCCGAGGGGCGGTTTATCGCAGGTGATCAACAGGTCATTTTCCGCAGCCGGATCAATGGCAACACCGATGATCTGGGCACCATTTTCGCACCCCTCAAGCGCAAATCCACGCGACGGCCCTGCATTGAGCGGATCTAAATCATCCAGCACCAACCGGTTCATCGACTGCGCGGTGCAGCGGATCACGCAAGGATCAGCCGCGCGTTCTGCCAACAACAAAAGGGGACAGGCCCATGCCAAATCAGTGTTGCGCGCTTCAATCGCGCAGGCATCCATCTGTGCCATCTGCTGGCGGGCGGTATCTGTGGGCCGACCGAAATCATCCAGCGCAAACATGTAGCTGGGCGCGCTATAAACAAAATCATGCCCGCCCTTGTTCCACGCCAGATCCCACTGCGCGCGCAGCACCGGCAGGTCGCTGACAGTCTGCGTTCCCGCCTCGAACTGCGCCACAAACAAGGGCTGGCGCAGGCCGTGATCGGCGAACATATCTGTGATTGTTTGCATCAGATTATACATGCCCCGGTGCCAACTGTCCGCGTCATCCTCAACCGCCTCCAACGTGAAATCCAGACTGACCGCCAGTACCTTGGGCGCGACCCCAAGCGCGCGTGCTGCTGCACAAAAGTTCGCAACGCTCTGTTTGAAATTACGCATCGCGGGCCCGGTCGACAGACCGCTGACACTGGACGCTGAATCCGTCTCGCCGCGCACGTAAATCACGGGCAAAGCGCGATACGCCTCTTTGCGCCGCGCGACGATCTCATCGGCAATCAATGTGTCGCGGGTCTGCTCTGG
>JAFMHE010000049.1 GCA_017854675.1 Paracoccaceae bacterium
AAGCACGAAAAAGCCCGCCCGGCATCTGCCGGGCGGGCCATCTTAACCATAGTTAACGCGAAAAAGCTTAGTCCGCTTTCATCGCCTCAAGCGAGATTGTCACGTTCACTTCGTCGCTGACAAACGGTGCAAACGCGCCCAAGCCAAAGTCAGAGCGCAGCAAAGAGGTTGTCGCGTCAAAACCGGCCCAAGGCTTGCCTGCCTGTGGGTGATCGCCGATCTTGTTCAGTTTGGCGTCCAGAACGACCGATTTGGTCACATCGTTCATTGACAGATCGCCGGTGATCATCGCCGTGCCATCGCCCGTCACTTCGATTGACGTGGATGTAAACGTCACCAGATCGCCCTCTTTTGCACCGAAAAAGTCATCGGACATAAAGTGGCCTTCGCGGGCCTCCCAGCCTGTGAACATCGACATGACCGGCATGGACACATTTACAGAGGATGCGGCAGGGTTTTCCTGATCAAACATGATTTCGCCTTCAAAGCCGGAAAACATGCCATATGTGGTGGAAAAGCCAAGGTGGTTGTAATCGAAAATGACCTGGCTGTGGCTGGCATCCAGTACATATTTTTCTGCGGCAATTGCGCTGGTCGCGCCAAGCGCCAGAGCGGCGGCAAACATCAGGGTTTTCATGGGGATACTCCATTGTTGAACATGGAGCCTTGTGTGGGGCGCGTCGTCAAAATGGCAATTCAGCATCCTTTCACAGGGTCTGCGCGTTTTTGAACGCTTGCCTCTAAAGCAACCGAAAAACGCCGAAGACAAGCCCCGGCGATCCGCAATTCAATAAAGTTATGCTGGCGCGTTCAGGCTCAGTCGAGCTTGCCCTCGTCGCGCAAACCACCGATCAGGCTGCGACGGGCGTTGTGATCGTGCAATGTCAGTTCGGCCAGCAAATCCATTTCGCCATCCCATAGACGGATGAACGGACCGTCTACCTCAACCTTGCCCAGATCGGCAAAGCTGGACCGCACAACAATCGTATCACCGCTTTTGCGCGAACGACGCACCAGACGCACCTCGCGGCGGATCGTGTCAATCTCGATCTCGGGAGCGACAGGGCGTGCGCTGGCATGCATCAGACCAAGACCGGCGATGATGGATGTAATAGACAGAATAAGCTTGTAGAGCATCACGTCGGCTTCCATGCTGGAACCCGGTGCAATCCACAAACCCGCAGCTGCAAGCGCAAGCGCGCATCCGACAAGCCGCTGCGCAGAGCGCATAATCATCCGGCTGCCGCTCGTTTTTGCGACGGGCTCCGAGACCGGAAGGTCAGCACTCAAAAAATCTGCAGTTGCGGTCATTGCACGTGATCCTTGCACTATTAACTTTGGTTAACGTCACTTGGAAACAAGGCTAAATCAGGGCGCGGATTGGCCCCCGCAAAGGCATTGTCAAAATCATATTCGGGCAACACGCGACCACAGGCACACACCACAGCCCGCTTTGACCAAGCAGCCCCTTGCCCAACCTGTCAGATGGTGTATGTGGACACTTCCTTTGCAACGACATGAACCGCGCAGCCTCTCGTGGTAGGGCCGCAAAGGATTTGCCCTGCCTATGAAATGCGCCTTGATATAAATGGAGATACCATGCCGCTATATGAGCATGTTATGATTGCGCGTCAGGACCTGTCCAACACGCAAGCCGAAGGCCTTATCGAACATTTTGGCACCGTCTTGACCGACAATGGCGGCAAACTCGTGGATAGCGAGTATTGGGGCGTCAAAACGATGGCCTACAAAATCAACAAGAACCGCAAGGGCCACTACGCCTTCCTGCGCTCGGATGCACCTGCAACCGCTGTTCAGGAAATGGAGCGTCTGATGCGCCTGCATGACGATGTCATGCGCGTTCTGACAATCAAAATGGACGAGCACAAAGAGCTGCCATCCGTTCAGATGCAAAAACGTGACGAGCGCCCAGAGCGCCGTGAACGCCGCTAATTCAGCTTGAAGAAAGGACACTAAACCATGGCTGCAAAACCATTTTTCCGCCGTCGTAAAGTCTGCCCATTCTCGGGCGACAACGCACCAGCGATCGATTACAAAGACACACGTCTGCTGCAACGCTACATCTCTGAGCGTGGCAAAATCGTTCCTTCCCGTATCACCGCAGTATCTGCGAAAAAGCAGCGTGAATTGGCCCGTGCCATCAAACGCGCCCGCTTCCTCGCCCTGCTGCCCTATGCTGTTAAGTAAGGAGAACCATCATGCACGTTATCCTACTTGAGCGCGTCGCGAAGCTTGGCCAGATGGGCGAAGTTGTTGACGTAAAACCCGGCTTTGCCCGCAACTATCTTTTGCCACAAGGCAAGGCGTTGTCCGCATCCAAAGCCAACATCGAAGCTTTCGAGGGCCGCAAGGCCCAGCTTGAGGCACAAAACCTCGAGACCAAGAAAGAAGCCGACAAAATGGCTGAGACCCTGAACGGTCAGCAGTTCATCGTGATTCGCTCTGCGTCCGACGCAGGCGCGCTTTACGGCTCCGTCACCACACGTGACGCAGCTGATGCGGCAACCGAGGCCGGTTTTACCGTGGACCGCAAGCAGGTCGTCCTGCAGGCACCCATCAAAGAGCTGGGCTTGCACGATGTATCCGTCGTTCTGCACCCCGAAGTCGAAGCGACAATTCAGCTGAACGTTGCACGTTCCGCAGAAGAAGCTGAGCTTCAGGCCTCTGGCAAATCCATTCAGGAATTGGCCGCAGAAGAAGAAGCCGCAGCAGACTTCGAGATTGCCGAGCTGTTCGACGATATCGGTGCCGCGGCATCTGATGACGACGATCTGCCAGCACCAGAAGCCTCTGGCGAAACAGAAGAGACAGCAGGCAACTAAGCCCGCTTCTTTCAATGCTAAAATTGAGACGCCGCGCAGCCACCTGCGCGGCGTTTTGCATGGGTCGGCAAGGCGTTGCCCATTGCTTTGCCAATTCCCGCCGATGCAAAAACCCGACGCTTGCCCGTGCATCCGTCTTGGGTAACGTCACGCTAATGGAAACAACTTTGCGAATCCTCTCATGTCGCACATGACCCGCCGCGCCTTTGTCGCGCTGATTGCCGCCACGTCTGTAAACGCCTGCAGCGCCTCGACGGCAACGATGACTTCCCCCGCCTTTGAACCGCCGCTTCATCCCAACGAGACACCAGAACTGCGGCGCCAGATCAACTTTTGGTCCGATCACTATGATCTGCCCCGCCCCCTTGTTCACCGCCTTGCCATCCGCGAAAGCACCCACAACCCCGCCGCCCGCAACGGCCCGTACTACGGCCTGTTGCAAATCCTGCCCGCTACTGCGCGCGGCATGGGCTTTGCCGGTGAGCCAACCGATCTGTTGAACGCGGAAACCAACCTCAAGTACGGATTGAAATACCTGCGCGGCGCATGGTTGCTGTCCGATGGCGATCACGGCACCGCAATCAAATGGTACGCGCGCGGCTATTATTACGAGGCAAAACGGCGCGGCATGTTGGTGGAAACAGGTTTGCGCTCAGGCTGAGCCCTACTTGCGCATATTGCCGCATGATCTTGCCGCATTGGTCTTGCTCCCCATCTACATCTTGTAGAACAGGAGAAAGACAGTGCTGGACACAACCTACCGCCATGACGGCGATCTGATTACGCATACCCCACCAAAAGACGTTCACGACCGCATCGCCCTGCGCACCGTGAAATTCATGCGCGTGGTCGCAGATGCGTTCTTTTCCAAACGCTACGGACACCGCGCCGTTGTGCTGGAAACCGTCGCGGCAGTACCGGGCATGGTGGGCGGACTGTTGCAGCACCTCAAGGCGATCCGCTACATCCGCGAGGACGAGGGCTGGATCCGTGAACTGCTGGACGAAGCTGAAAACGAGCGCATGCATCTGATGACATTCATCCGCATCGCACAGCCTTCGCGTTTTGAGCGTATCCTGATCATGGTCGGACAGATGGTGTTCTATAACTTTTACTTTTTCCTCTACCTTTTGGCACCCCGCACGGCACACCGCGTTGTTGCCTACCTCGAAGAAGAAGCGGTGATCAGCTATACCCAGTACCTTGCGGAACTGGACGCAGGAAATGTCGAGAACGTCCCCGCACCGCAACTGGCGATTGATTATTGGAACATGCAACCGGACGCCCACCTGCGCGACGTCATCATCCAGGTGCGTGCCGATGAAGCGGGCCACCGCGACCGCAATCACGAGATGGCCGACAAACTGGCGGGTTGAAGGACGCGCCACAGGCGCCAAGCAACCATTGAGAAATAGAAAAAGCCGCCCCGAAAGGAGCGGCTTTTTTAGTTTGGCTTTTGATAGACTTAAGCGTCTTCGAGGGCTTCAACTGCTTTTTGCAGATCGTCCTTGGAGACTTCTTTCTCGCTCACTGTTGCCTGCTCGGCGATGTGGTCGATCACTTTGTCTTCAAACAACGGCGCGCGCAGTTGCTGCTGCATCTGCTGGTTTTGCTGAACGAATTCAAAGAACTGACGCTCTTGACCCGGATACTGGCGCGCCTGCCCCATGATCGCTTGGGTCATTTCTGCGTCGGTAACTTCAACCTTGGCCTTCTGGCCAATCTCGGCCAGCAACAGACCCAAACGCACGCGGCGGGTGGCAAGTGTTGTGTGCTCTTCGGTTGTCTCGATCTCCGGGTGGTCATGGCCCTGAACCTCGGGGTTGTCCTCGTGCCACAGCTGGTGCGCGATCTGGCCTGCTTCGGCTTCAACAAGCGACGGGGGCAGATCGAAATCAACCATGCCGTCCAGAACATCCAGCAAGGACCGCTTCATGATGGCGCGTGATGCACCGGCATATTCCGCCTCAAGGCGCTCGGCGATCTGGACTTTCAACGCGGCAAGGTCTTCTGCACCGAATTTGGTGGCCAGCTCGTCGTTGATCTCGGCAGCGACAGGTTCCTTGACCTCTTTGATCGTGCAATCAAATACGGCTTCTTTGCCCTTCAGATGCTCGGCCTGATAGTCCTCGGGAAAGCTGACTGTGACAGATTTCTCTTCGTCCGCTTTGACGCCGACAAGCTGCTCTTCAAAACCGGGAATAAAGGAGTTTGACCCCAGAACCAGCGGGTAATCTTCGGCAGAACCGCCTTCAAACGCTTCGCCGTCGACTTTGCCGACGAAATTCATAACGATCTGGTCGCCATCTTTCGCCTTGGAGCCTTTTTTGCGGGCTTTGAAATCCTGCGCGGTCTCGGCCAGATTTGCCAGTGCCTCGTCAATTGACGCGTCATCGGCTTTTACGACCATCTTCTCCAACGTGATACCGGACATGTCCAGCTCGGGGATATCTGGCAGTGCTTCATAGGTCATCTCGACCTGAACATCATCGCCTTCTTTCCAGTCTTCATTGGTCATTTTCACGTCAGGCTGCATCGCTGGGCGGTCGCCGGATTTCTCAAAATGCTCGGACATTGCGCCGTCGATGCTTTCCTGCATCGCTTCGCCCATCACGCGCTGGCCAAACTGCTTTTTCAGCAGCGCCATCGGCACTTTGCCTTTGCGGAAACCCTTCATCTCGACGTCGGGCTGTGCCTCGGCCAGCTTTTCGTTGACTTTCGCCTCCAGCTCAGCCGCCGTTACGGTGATGGCATAGCCGCGTTTCAGACCGTCGTTCAGCGTCTCATTGACCTGCATGTGTGCTCCATAGAATAAGGCCGCGCGGGTTTCGCACGGCGGAAAATTTGCATCCTTCTATTGGGGTGAAGGACAAGGTGCAAGGGCCGTTTGGCCCTTGGCGGGCGTGGGCGCTACCGGTGTTTCGTGGCGGCCTGCGCTGCGCAAAAAGGGTGCCGCAATCGGGCTACATCCCCAGCGCTTCTTTATACATCTCCATCACCGCTTCTTCTTCGGCGATGTCGTCCTTGTCGCGCTTGCGCAATGCGATGACCTTGCGCAGCACTTTGGTGTCGTAGCCGCGCGATTTTGCCTCTGCCATTACTTCTTTTTGCTGCTCGGCAAGGTCTTTTTTCTCCGCATCCAGACGTTCGATACGTTCGACAAACTGGCGCAGTTCATTGGCCGTGACACGGTATGTCGCATCGCCAACGGTATCAATAACATCGGGGTTTGTGCTGGTGTCGCTCATTCTTGCGGATCTCCTAACGCTCGGGTTCGGGTCTGACTAACGGCAGCCATCAAAACCCGCAAGCGTCACTTGCCCCGCGCCCTGCTTTGGCTTAGGGCTGCGCGGCATGGAAAACGAACAATCTTCAGTCTTTGATATAGTCATCTGGTCCGGCGCCACGATTTCGGTTCTGGGTCTGATCGGTCTGATCTGGTGCATCTTGCGAGTCTCGCGCGCCAAGCGGGCAAAGCTGGATGATGACGCCATGCGCGAGGTTTTGCGCACGGCGCTGCCGCTGAACCTGGGCGCGCTGTTTTTGTCGGTCATTGGCCTGATGATGGTGATCGTCGGGATCTTTCTGGGCTGACAACTGCACCCTTTGCAAATGCGCCCTTTCGCCTTAGCTTGCAGGACATCCAACGTCCCTTCCGCGCAAGGAGCCTGCAATGACCCTTCCCACAGTTTCGCCAGATGTCACTGCGTTTTTCGACATGGCCACCAACACGGTCAGCTATGTGATCCGCGACCCTGACGGATCGGCCTGTGCCATCCTTGATTCCGTGCTGGATTTTGACCATGCGGCGGGGCGTACCGATACGGCCTCTGCGGACAAAATCATCGCGTTCATCCGTGAAAAAGGCCTGCAAACCCAGTGGATCCTCGAAAGCCACGTGCACGCCGACCACCTCTCTGCTGCCCCCTACCTTCAAGAGCATCTGGGTGGCAAAATCGGCATCAGCGCGCAAATCACCACAGTGCAGGACACATTTGGCAAAGTGTTCAACGAAGGCTCCGAATTTCAGCGCGACGGCAGCCAGTTTGACGCGTTGTTTTCAGAAGGCGACAGCTTTCACATTGGGCAAATGCGCGCCGATGTGATGCAGACGCCGGGACATACGCCCGCTTGTCTGACCTATGTCATCGGCGATGCGGCCTTTGTCGGGGATACACTCTTTATGCCTGATTTCGGCACGGCGCGGTGTGACTTTCCGGGCGGGTCGGCGCAGAACCTTTATAATTCCATCCAGCGGATTTTGTCCCTGCCGGATGCGACCCGGATATTCGTGGGTCATGACTACAAAGCCCCCGGCCGCGATGAATTTGCATGGGAAACCACTGTTGGCGCACAAAAAGCCGCCAATGTGCATGTCGGTGGCGGTGCGGATGCGGCGCATTTCGTGGCCTTGCGCGAAACCCGCGATGCGCAATTGCCGATGCCAAAATTGATTGTTCCGTCGCTGCAAATCAACATGCGCGCGGGCAATATGCCCGAACCTGATGACAGCGGCACGGTGATGCTCAAGCTGCCGATCAACGCACTATAGAAAGACCGACATGCAAATAGACTGGATATGGGGCCTGCTGGGCGGGCTGATGATTGGCTGCGCGGGTGCGCTTTTTCTGCTGGGCAATGGCCGCATCATGGGGGCAAGCGGAATTCTGGGTGGCCTGATTGACGGATCGGGACGCAGCAACTGGGCCGAGCGGACGGCCTTTCTGGTCGGGGTGATCGCCCTGCCCGCGGTGCTGCAGTCATCCGGCGCACTTTCGACCCAGACCAATCTGACGTCCAATCTGGGCCTGATCATCATCGCTGGTCTGCTGGTGGGCCTTGGCACACGCATCGGCAATGGCTGCACCTCTGGGCACGGCGTCTGCGGTATTTCCCGGCTCAGCCCGCGCGGCATTGTCGCCACATTGGTCTACATTAGCGCGGGTGCTGTGATGGTTGTTTTCTTGCGCGGCATATGGGGGGCATTGTGATGCGTTTGTTGATTGCATTGGGTGCTGGTGCGCTGTTCGGGTCCGGACTGCATCTCTCTGGCATGACCGATACCGCCAAAGTGCAGGGATTTCTGGACTTTTTCGGCGCTTGGGACCCGACCCTGATGTTTGTCATGGGCGGTACGATTATTCCGATGTTTATCGCATGGCGTGTTGCTGCACGGCGCAAACCGCTGATGGGCGGCGATTTTCCTGCTGCTAGTGATCCGGTCTTTGACCGCTCATTGATCTTGGGTGCGGTGTTGTTTGGCGCAGGCTGGGGGTTGGTGGGTCTGTGCCCCGGTCCTGCTATTGCATCGCTTAGCTATGGGGGCAGCGGCGGCTTTTCCTTTCTGGGCGCGATGGTTTTGGGCATGTTGCTGGCACCGCGCGCGCGGCAATGGCTGGACAGACGTAGTGCGGTTGCGTAAATCAATCTCATGGATATGCGTCAACTTACCCCCCGCTTTTTTGTCAGCCCTCAGATTGATCCATCCGAGGTGCCAGCCCTGCGTGATGCGGGCATCACCCGCATTCTGTGCAACCGCCCCGATGCGGAAGTCCCGCCAAGCCATCAAGCCGCCGCCATCCGCAGCGCTGCAGAGGCCGCCGGGATCACGTTCGTTGAACAGCCCCTCACCCATCAATCCATGGTGCCCGACGTGATCGCGGCCAATCGCGAAATGGGGGCCGCCACCGATGATGTGGTTTTGGCCTATTGCGCGTCCGGCACACGGTCCTGCATCGCATGGGCTTTGGGTGTTGCGGGAACGATTCCAGTCAACGACATTATCGAAGCCGGTGCCGCAGGCGGATACGATCTGCGCGGCATGCGGGACGTGCTTGATAAGCCGTTCGTCTAACCCGGTTTACCCCTGTGCTGCCTCTGGAAGCACCAGATCATCAAAATCGGGTATGTCCGACATATCGGGCAAATCAGGAAGCGATGCGGCGTCATCGAACGCCGCCATTTGTGGCAGGGCAGCAGGCTCGGGGCTTGCAGGCTCGGGCGAACTTGATCTGCGGTTTGTAATTTGACCCAACGCGGTCAACGGCGGTTGGTCCAGATCTGCGCGGTCGTCCTCACGTCTGCGGGGCGCGCCCTGGGCATCTTGCCGGTGTGCCACGCGCACAGCACGCTGGCCATTCAACTGACCCAAAGTGCCTGTGCCGACTTTGCGCCCTTCTTTTGTACGGATTTCAACCGCATCGAACCGCGCAGCCCCCAACGGCAACACCGCCCCCACCTCAAGCGCAGTGATCCGGTTCAATGGCATCCTGAATCGCGACAGCACCAAAGACAGCTCGACCGGCAAGGCAGGCACAGTATCTGACAGGTCTTTCACAGGGCGCGCCTGTTTGTTTTTGTCAGCTTCTACGCCAAACGCATCCACGTCGTCATCCGCGCGCGAGGACGCGATGATCGGCATGCAAAGCATCATCTTGCCCTGACGGCTGCCGCGTTCGACGTCGATCTCAAGGTGGATAACAAGGTAGCTGGCAGCATCCATCGACAGATGCAGCAAGCGCGCATCTTCTGCGCGCGCACCGAACCGGTAGCCTTTGACCATGCGGCGGTCGGCCTCTGTCTCGGGCAGGACTTCGGCGCGTTCAAGGATGGCATTAAGAAACGGGGCACAGATTGCGGCATCGGTTGTGGTCATCGTCCGCGGTGTGTCATCCGTAACGGGCAGCACCCTGCCCATGGTCTGTTGCTGGATCAGGGCACCGACCCAGACCGGGTCAATAACCACCCCGGCGCGGCGTTTTTGCGGGCCATCCAATAGCAACAAAAGCGATGCATCGTCAAACAGCGAAATCAGGTCAGGACCAGCCACTTCTTGAGTGCGCAGGCCAATCGTTGCCATCGCCATGTCAATGACATCATCGGCAACCTTGGCAATGCTCAACCGCAGCGCCCGCGCAAGGGTCATGGCGCGCGCCTGATGCTCCGCCCGGCCGGTCGCTGTCTTGCGGTGCAACGCTGACGTAGCGCCGCCACCGTCCAACTTCGCAGCTGCATTTTGCTGATCTTGCGCCATTGCCTCACACCGCGTCCTGCGGTTCCTTGTTCAGGCAATACCGCGAAACCAGTTACCAATATCTTTAGATTGCCAAGTTCAGGTCGTTTTTCTCAACTTGCGCGACAATCGACGTCACAGACAGCACCACCCGGAACCCGGCCCCGCCGTGGCCCGGCAGATATTGGACTGCCCCCCCGAGACGGGCCATGATCTCGGCACAAATGGCAAGGCCAAGCCCCGCACCTTCCCCTTCGGAGCCTGTAATGCGGTAAAATTTCTCAAAGATCACCGCTTGCACATCGCCCGCAATGCCGGTCCCGTTATCGACAAAGTCGATATGCAACTGGTCCCCGGCCCGCGCGACAGAGATACGCAAGGCAGGCGTGTCAGCGACGCAGTATTTCTGCGCGTTCGTGATCAGATTGATAAACACCTGAACCAACCGGTCGAGGTCGGTGCGCAGCACATAGTCTTCTGCATCAGGGCTGCGCGACACTTCAATCGGTATTTTCGCACCCGCAAGCGAGGTTATGATCGCGCGGTCCAGAATATCGCTCAGACGCTCTTCGGCGACATGCAGCGACACCTGACCGTTTTCCAACACGGCCAGATCAATCAAATCGTCCAATAGCCGCGTCAGGCGAATGGTCTCTGAATGGATGATCGATGCATATCGCGTCTTGTCCTCGGGGCTGAGGGTGGCGGCATCGCGCAAGATTTCTGAAAAGGACCGGATGGAGGTCATCGGCGTGCGCAACTCATGGCTGATCTGGCTTAGGAAACCGTCCTTTTGCAGCGACAATTGGGTCAGTTTCTCGTTTGCCAGCCGCAACTGCGCTGCGGTTTCAGACAATTCACGCGACTTGTTTTCCAACTGGCTGGAATATTCCAGCATCTGGGCAGATTCGTCCGCCACCGCCAGCAAATCCTGCACCGAAACCGACGTGCCCCCGACAATCTGGCTGACCATCGCATGGGCGGTCGCGGCCCCCACGGCGCCGGCCAACTGCCGTTCCAGCATCTGAACAAAGGCAGGCGTGGGTTCGGGCAGGATGCCATCAATGCCCTGCGCGCGTGCCTCTCGGGCAAAAAATGCCTGCGCCTCGGTCGCGCCCAAGATGCGCTGCGCCATGATCATCAAATCCTCGCTGCCCGCCACTGACGCGGACCAGCCTTGTGCAGGGATGGAATGGTTCAGAACATTCACAAACTGTGCGCCCTGCAGCCGCTCCAGCGGTGTAGGAAAGCTCAGCAATGAGGCCATGACAAAGGCCAACGTGTTCAACGACAGGCTCCACACGACCGCATGCACCGTCGGGTCCAACCCTTCGATGCCAAAGAGCGCATGCGGGCGCAGCCATGCCAGCCCCAAAAGCCCCTGCTCAAAGGTGTCCCGCGACAATGCGCCGTCGATGCCAAAGCTGGGCAACAACATGCTGAACACCCACAGCGCAAAGCCGACGCTTAAGCCCCAAAGCGCGCCCACACGGGTGGCACCACGCCAAAATATCCCACCCATCAGCGCGGGCAAAAACTGCGCAACGCCGCCAAAAGAAATCGTACCGATCGCAGCCAGCGCGCCACCACCGCCTGAAATACGGTAATAAACATAGCCAAGCGCGATGATCATCAACACAGACAAGCGCCGCGCTAGGATCAGCACATAGCGCACATCACCCGATTGCATCGCACCGTCCTGCCGCGAGGCCAGCCAGACGGGCATGACAACGTGGTTCGACACCATCGTGCTAAGCGCAAGAGTGGCCACAATCACCATCGACGTGGCCGACGAAAACCCGCCCATGAACGACAGCATCGCCAGCCCGTTCTGCCCTTGGCTCAACGGCAAGCTCAGCACGAAAAGGTCCGGGTTCGACCCCTCGGGCATCAGATCAAGACCGACCACAGCAATTGGCACCACAAAAAGACTGATCAGGATCAGGTATAGCGGAAACGCCCATGACGCGATTTGCAGGTAACGTTCATCGTCGTTCTCAACCACCATGACCTGAAACATCCGTGGCAGGCACAAAAACGCCGCCGCCGACAGGAACGTCAGCGTGGCCCAACGGCTGCCCTGCACCTCCCACGTGCCGATCGCCGAGGCATCAATCCGCGCCAGCGTCTCCGACAGTCCCCCGGCAAGACCCCAGACCACAAAGATACCAACGGCAACCAGCGCGATCAGTTTCACCACAGCCTCGACCGCGATGGCGATCACCACACCGTGGTGGCGTTCATTCACATTCAGGTTCCGTGTGCCAAAAAGCAGGGTAAACGCCGCAAGCCCCACGGCCACCCAGAGTGCGGCCGTTGCAGGATTGAACGCGGCGCTGCCGCCTTCGCCGTTGGCGGCAAAGATCGACAGGGACAGAACGACAGATTGCAATTGCAGGGCGATGTAGGGTGTCACACCGATCACCGCCATGACCGTGACAATGAACGCAAGCAGGTTCGATTTGCCATAACGCGACGAAATCAGGTCCGCGATGGATGTCACCCGCTGGCTGCGCCCGATCCGCACAAGGCGGCGCAATATCCACCACCAGCCGATCATCACCAAAGATGGCCCAATGTAGATCGTCAGGTATTCCAGCCCCGACCGCGCGGCATACCCCACGGCACCGTAAAACGTCCAAGCGGTGCAATAGATCGACAGAGACAGGGTATAGATCAGCGGAGAGCGCAGGAACCAGCCGATCCTGCCGCGCAACGCCGCCCGCTCTGCGATAAAGGCGACCATGAACAGGCCCGCGACATACACCAGACACACCAGCACAAGCTGGTTCAGCGCAACCATCAGCGCGGCTCTGGCGTGTCAAAGACGGTGGATTGATCGCTTTGCCCGGCAACACTGCGCCGGGTGCGCAGCCACAAAACCCACGAAATCAGGCCAAGCCCCATCCAAATGCTGAAAATATACATCAATGCGGTGCTGGTTGAGATTGCCGCATCTGCGTCGTCCGCGCTGCGCGGCCAAAGCACAGGCACCAGCCACAGGCATAGCCCCAACACCGGCAGCAAACGGATTGCATCCATCATCCGGCGCATCCGGTAGCTGCGGCGTTCCAGAAAAAGGCGCTGTTCGGGCATCCGGCGTTCCCTGCCTAAACCGTATCAGAGGTGCCGCTGAGCGCGCGCACCGCATCCAGCATCTCTGAATTGGAGAAAGGTTTGGTCATAAAGCGGCTGACCCCTGCCTTTTCGGCCATTTCGCGGTCGCGGCTTTGCCCCCGTGCGGTCAGCATCAGGATCGGCAAATCTGCAAAGGCGGGGTCCGCCCGCAATTCCTCGAGGATTTCAAATCCGCTTTTGCCGGGCAGGTTCACATCCAGCATCACCAGATCAGGGGCCGCATTGCGAATAACCTCAACAGCGGACCCACCATTGGCAATGGTCTGCACACGCCAGCCGTCGTTCGATAACAAAAACCGGATCGCTTCGGCAATGTTCAACTCGTCTTCGACAAGCACCACATGTTTGGCCCCATGATCATCGCTCATGCGCGGTATTCTCCCCCCGGAACTTTATGCCGTGTTGTCCCGTCTTGAGCGGGTTTTCACACAGCGTCCCTCAAGATGCACCGGAAAGGACAGGCTGTCAAAACGCATCTGACCTGTCGCTAGACCATCCCTCCCAGTATCGACACTTCGCGCCGTGCGGTGCAGGCAGATTGCGGACAGACCCGACATGTGGAACCGACGGCCAGATCATCCTTGGCGGTCAGGGGTGCAGGCAGCAACAACATGACCGCCTGCGACAACGCAGGCGCATTATATGTTGCAGGCGTCGCCACCTCGCATGTGGCAAAAGTGACAAAACGGGCCTGCGTGCGCCCCAACTGGCTCAACGTTTCGCGCACCACCAGACCGGGTTGGCCCAGCACCCCGAACAGCGGCCAAAGCGGGCAACACGCCCCATGCCGCGGAACCGTAAAGCCTTCGACCGACTTGCGAAACAGGACGGTGCCGGACCGGTCGCAGACCACAATGCCCGCCTCTAACTCAGGCAAGGCGGCCAGACGGCGCAGGATCACCGCCGGGGCGACACCATATCTGGAGGCCAGCGCCAATGGGTCGGGGCTGACGCTTTCCAGCGTTTTGCGCAAAGTCGCCAGCGGCAAAAGGGCCGCATCACGGGCGACCTGTGCCAACACGCCTTGGGCAATATGCGCCGCACTGAGTGAAAGTTCAGGCTGGTGAGCCGCCAAAAGGGCCGCGATCTGCTCAGTTGCGCGCGCCTTGTCCGCAGTTTCAAGGGTTTCAAAACTGAAATCATGCGCAGCCAGAAACGCTTCGACCTCTTCCTGCGGAGAGTTTGCCGCATCAGCGGCACCTGCATCCGCGTCCAGATACGCCACCAGCGCTTCGGCGCTGTCCGAAAGACGCCTGCTGTCCTCGTTGATATTGGCATGAAACCGGTCGCGCCATTCGGCCTGAAGGGTTTTGGTCTCGGCCAGAATGGCCGCTGTTGAGCGCACGGCAGCCGCCGTAGAGAGCAATTCATGCATCGAGGCCGCAAGATGGGGGTCATGCGACAGCCTGTCTGACAGTGCCTCGACCGTGCGCTCCAACGCGGCCACACGCCGTCTGGTGCCAACCAGAACATCCGCCCAGCCGGGAAAACGGCCCGCAAATTCATCTGCACGCAGTGCTTCGGGGCCTGACAGACCCGCCTCGTCTGCGGCCTCGCGCATGGCGGCGATCAACGTCGCCTCGGCCCCTTCGGTCAGCGCGTTCGGCTCAACACCCAAGGATGCAGCGATTTCAAGCAGCAACTTACCGCCGATTCTGCGCCGGTTGTGTTCGATCAGATTGAGATAGCTCGCAGAAATGCCGATGGTTTTGGCCAGATCGGCCTGCTTGAGGCCCGCCATGACCCGCCGCTCGCGGATGCGGCTTCCGGTAAGGGCCTCACGTGCCATAAAACATCGCCCCGCTGCGGGCGGCAATATCGCGCGTTTTCAATGTGTTTCTGCGCTGCAACATCATCTTCTTTACAAGTCCTTTAGAAAACCTGCTAAGATATTTACAGAATAATCCTGTTTATCAAGGGCCTTATTGATCCATTTTCAATTCCGACAGCATAGTGACTTTGCACATCTGTGCCGCATATGTCCCAACTTTAAAGGGATAGTGCTTTTACATTCTGGGAGGAATTCATGTCATTCAAGAACCTGACACGCCGTGGTGTGATCAAAACGGGCGCAATCGCCGGTGCTGGTCTTGCACTGCCAACATATCTGCGTGCTGACGGGCACTCCGGTTTCACCAACGCGCCACAGGGCGATACGGTCACACTGGGCTTTAACGTTCCACAATCCGGTCCATATGCGGATGAGGGCGCCGACGAACTGCGCGCATTCCAGCTGGCCGTCGAGCACCTGAATGGTGAAGGCGATGGCGGCATGCTGCAGACCTTCAGCTCAAAAGCGCTGGACGGTACTGGTATCCTTGGCAAAAAAGTCCAGTACGTTTCCGGTGACACACAGACTAAATCAGACGCGGCACGTGCTTCTGCCAAGTCGATGATCGAAAAAGACGGCGCCGTGATGATTTCCGGTGGTTCGTCCTCAGGTGTTGCTGTTGCGGTTCAGGCGCTTTGCCAAGAAGCCGGCATCATCTTTATGGCGGGTCTGACCCACTCCAACGACACAACGGGTAAAGACAAGCGCGCCAACGGCTTCCGCCACTTCTTTAACTCCTACATGTCCGGTGCAGCCCTCGCGCCGATCCTTGCCAAAGAATATGGCACGGACCGCAAAGCATATCACCTGACAGCGGACTACAACTGGGGTTACACCACAGAAGAAGCCGTGCGTTCATCCACAGAAGCCATGGGTTGGGAAACAGTCAACGCCGTCAAAACGCCACTGACAGCAACAGACTTCTCTGCCTATATCGCGCCTGTGATCCAGTCCGGTGCAGACGTGCTGGTTCTGAACCACTACGGCGGCAACATGGTCAACTCTTTGACAAACGCGGTCCAGTTCGGCCTGCGTGACCAGACGGTCAACGGCAAACAGTTCGAGATTGTTGTGCCACTCTACTCCGAGCTGATGGCTCGTGGTGCGGGCGCAAACATCAAGGGCATCATCGGCTCCCAGAACTGGGACTGGTCGCTTGAGGACAAACTGGGCGCACGCTACACAGGCACAAACGCCTTTGTTCAGTCGTTCGGCACCAAGTACGGCTTCCCACCCTCACAGGCGGCGCACACGTGCTACGTTCAGACACTGCTTTATGCGGATGCGGTCACACGTGGCGGCTCGTTCAACCCATGTTCGGTTGTCGAAGCGCTTGCGGGCTTTGAGTTCGACGGTCTGGGCAACGGCCCGACACTGTACCGTGCCGACGATCACCAGTGCTTCAAAGACGTGCTGGTTGTGAAAGGTAAAGAGAACCCAGAGAACCAGTATGACCTCGTCGAGATCGTCGAAGTCACACCGGCAGAGCAGGTTACTTACGCACCTGACCACCCACAGTTCGCGGGCGGTTCACTGGGCACATGTAACCCGGGCGCGTAATTTACGCATCAACACACATCATATGCAGGGCAGCATCACGCTGCCCTGCACCCAAAGGTCCAGGACATATGCGCCACTGGGCCTGCAGCGCTTGTGACAGGTGGGACAAACCATGGACGCAATAGTCATTCAAATTCTAAACGGCCTCGACAAAGGTTCAGCCTATGCGCTGATTGCCCTTGGTCTGACGCTTATCTTTGGCACCCTCGGGGTCGTCAACTTTGCCCACGGCGCGCTGTTCATGATCGGTGCATTCTGTGCCGTGACGTTCAGCAAGTTCCTGAACCTGAGCCACATCGTTATTGACGAGACAAGGAAGGACTTTCTGGGCAATCCGCTAAAGGTGGAAGTGCCCTACATCTACGACTTCTTTGGTCAAGCGACCGGTGATGCGATCATCGACTGGGCTGTGCCGCTGTCGATTATCTTTGCCATCCCCGTGATGATCGCCATCGGTTTCATTATGGAGCGCGGGCTGATCAAGCATTTCTACAAGCGCCCGCACGCGGACCAGATCCTTGTGACGTTCGGCCTTGCGATCGTTCTGCAAGAAGTCATCAAATATTACTATGGCGCAAACCCGATCCCGACACCGGCACCGGCCGCATTCGCCGGATCGTTTGATTTTGGCGCCATGCTGGGTTTTGACCCGAACCAGATCATCTATCCCTACTGGCGTCTGGTCTACTTTGCCTTCGCGGCTGTGATCATCGGTGCGGTCTTTGCCTTCTTGCAGTTCACCACCTTCGGCATGGTTGTACGTGCAGGTATGGCCGACCGTGAAACAGTGGGTTTGCTGGGCATCGACATCGACAAACGCTTTACCATTATGTTCGGCATTGCGGCTGCGGTCGCGGGATTGGCGGGTGTGATGTACGCGCCCATCAACTCGCCCAACTACCACATGGGCATGGACTTTCTGGTGCTCAGCTTTGTGGTTGTGGTTGTGGGCGGCATGGGGTCGTTGCCCGGTGCGGTGCTCGCAGGGTTCCTCTTGGGTATCCTTGAGAGCTTTGCCTCGATGGCCGTCGTGCTGGAGACCCTGCCCGGCATTAACCAGATCATCATCTACCTTGTAGCGATCATCATTTTGCTGACCCGTCCACGCGGACTGATGGGGCGCAAAGGCGTGATGGAGGAATAAGACATGTTCGGACTGAATAAGAGAGACTTTAGCCTGCTGCTGATCGTTGCGTTCCTTGCGCTGGCAGCCCCTTTCATCCTCAACCCCTTCCCTGAAGGGTCAGCCATGGCGCAGTTCAACGCAGGCTATCCCGACCTGATGCAGCGTTTGGTGATCTTTGGCATCTTCGCCATCGGCTTTAACATCCTGTTTGGCCTGACCGGCTACCTCAGCTTTGGACACGCCGCTTTCTTGGGTGTGGGTTCCTATGCTGCGATCTGGATGATGAAGCTGCTGACCATGAACGTGATCCCCGCGATCATCGTATCGGTGCTGATTGCCGGTCTCTTCTCGCTTCTGGTGGGCTGGATCAGCTTGCGGCGCTCGGGCATCTACTTTTCGATCCTGACGCTCGCCTTCGCACAGATGTCCTATGCGCTGGCCTATTCGGTGCTGACACCAATCACAGGCGGTGAAACCGGCCTACAGCCCAAGTATACAGACGCACGCATTCTGGACGCCGCGCTTGAGCCCGGACAGCAGCCACGCGCGAACCTCTTTGGGGTTGAAATGAACGACGGGTTCGAGCTGGTGATGGGCAACTGGGTGTTCACCTTCAACGCAGGCTACTACATCGCGGCCGTTGTGATGCTGATCGCCTTCTACCTGTCGATCCGCATCTTCCGCTCGCCCTTTGGCATGATGTTGCGGGCTGTGAAATCCAACCAGCAGCGGATGAACTTTACGGGCCTGAACTCCAAGCCCTACACATTGGCCGCCTTTGTGATTTCCGGCATGTACGCCGGTCTGGCCGGTGGTTTGCTGGTGGCGATGGACACCCAAGTGGGCGCGGAACGTATGTTCTGGACCGCATCGGGCGAAGTTGTGTTGATGACCATCCTTGGAGGTGCGGGCACATTGATCGGCCCGGTCTTGGGTGCGGGTTTCATCAAGTACATGGAAAACATCGTCTCCAAGATCAACGAAACGATCCTGGAACAATGGTTTGCCTTTATGCCCGATTGGCTGGGTGATTTCATGGTTGCCATCATCTACCCGTTCATCGGTAAGGGCTGGCACCTGACACTTGGTCTGATCTTTATGCTGGTCGTGATCTTCCTGCCCGGCGGCCTTGTTGAAGGTGGTCAGCGTATTGGCCGGATGTTCAAGCGCAAGCAGCCTCAGGACAACACCCCTGACGCCAGCAAAACCCCAGCGGAATAGGAGGCCAACATGGCAATTCTTGAAGTCAAAAACGTCAATAAACGCTTTGGTGGTTTGCAGGCCCTTGGTAATGTGAACCTGAGCGTTGCGGAAAATTCCGTTCATGCGATCATCGGACCAAATGGCGCGGGCAAATCAACTCTGCTGAACGTACTGGTCGGCAAATTGATCCCCGACACCGGATCTGTCATGTTTGACGGCAGGTCCGTGCTGGGGCGCAAACCCTATGAGATCAACCAGATGGGGATTTCGCGCGTTTTCCAAACCCCCGAAATCTTTGGCGATCTTACCGTGATGGAAAACATGATGATCCCTTGCTTTGCGAAACGCGACGGGTCGTTTC
>JAFMHE010000050.1 GCA_017854675.1 Paracoccaceae bacterium
TTTTCCTGCCCGCGCTGTTGATCTCTGTCATCGGTTTTGTGGAATCAATTTCTGTAGCGCAAACGCTGGCGACCAAGAAACGCCAGCGGATCGACCCGGATCAGGAGTTGATCGGTCTGGGTGCCGCCAATATTGGGGCATCCTTGACAGGCGGTTTTCCGGTAACGGGCGGTTTTTCGCGGTCTGTTGTAAATTTTGATGCGGGTGCAGATACGCCAGCGGCTGGTGCGTTCACGGCCATTGGGCTTGCCATCGCGGCGCTGTTTTTGACCCCTTTGATCTACTACCTTCCAAAGGCGACGCTTGCGGCGACCATCATTGTGGCGGTCCTTTCATTGGTCGATGTTCAGACGCTGCGGCACAGTTGGACCTATTCCAAACGCGATTTTGGCGCCGTGGCTGTGACCATGGTGCTGACGCTGGCCTTGGGGGTTGAATTGGGGGTCATGGCGGGCGTGGTCCTGTCAATTGTGCTGTTTTTATACGACACGTCGCGGCCGCATGTGGCCGAGGTCGGGTTGGTTGCCGGAACGGAGCATTTTCGCAATATCCACCGCCACAAGGTACACACTGATCCCACGGTTCTGAGTTTGCGCATTGATCAAAGCCTCTATTTCGCCAATGCGCGGTTTTTGGAGGACTATATCTATGACCGCATTGTCGATGATAAGGAATTGAAGCACGTGGTGCTGATGTGTTCCGCGGTGAACGAGATTGACCTGAGCGCGCTGGAGACACTGGAACTGATCAACATTCGCCTCAAAGAGCTGGGAATAGATTTATCGCTTTCGGAGGTGAAAGGCCCCGTGATGGACCGGCTGGGCTGTAGCCATCTGGTCGAACACCTGACTGGCCGCATCTATCTTTCGCAGTATGATGCGTTCCGCGCCCTTACGCAGCCTGCGACCTCGGGTATCGCTGCGCAGGGTTGAACGGATGGTCTGGGTGGTAAATCGGTAGTGGCAATCGTGGCGAACTTTTAAATCCATTTGGCAAGCGTGCCGATCCGGGCGTGTCTGTCGCTTGTGTAAGTCCGCATTTGTGGGTTTCAGTGCGTGCCACTTGTAGCTTTTGGCGGGAGAACTGTCTTTCTCGCCAAGTTGCCACGTCGCCTAGTGCGCCAAAAGGATCGGCAAATCCAGCTGTTCGATCATCGAACGTGTGGTGCCACCCAGCACGGTCTGGATCATGCGTGCGTGTCCATAGGCACCCATCACCACAAGATCAGCGCCGAATTCAGCGGCTCGATCCTGAATGCACTGCCCCACTTCACGTCCCCCGCTGGGAAACTGGGACACCGTCACCTTGCAGCCATGATGGCTGAGCCATGCGGCGACATCTGCACCGGGCTCTTGTCCGTCCTGCTCGGACGTCATCACGGGATCAATGCAGCCAATGACGACTTCTTGGGCTTCTTTCAGATAAGGCAAGGCGGCATGGACAGCGCTTGAAGCTGCCTGACTGCTGTCCCATGCGACAAAAACCCGTTCCGCCTTTTGCGCGGGGGATCCATTCAGGCGAAGCCCGATAGGTGAATTGAACAAGACACCAGAGGCCGCCTCGCGGATTATTTCGGGCGTGTCGCGCAGATTTGCTGCAAAAAACGCCTCATCGCTGACCCGTGCAGCCTGTGCGACGTGATGTTTGACGTCCATTGTGACGCACATCGCGGAATATGCATCACCCGATGCATTGCTTCTGGCCAGCAACTTTTCCACAGCGTCGGTCCGGTCATCCTGCTTTTGCCGCGCTTCCGAGACCAGCTCGGTCCAATTGTCGGGGATGTTCATGCCACCGTAGGGTGGAACGCCGTAGGCATACATGGGCAGGGCGGGGGATGCGCCCAGTATCAGGCAGATCAGGTGATCTTGGGCGACAGCAGCCGCTTCGGCGGCGTTGCTGATCAAATTGTCAGGGGTCTCTGCGTTCATCACAAAAAGTAACGTTCGGCGGTTCATGTTGCTCTCCAATAAACTGACGTGCCCGACAATGCGGTGGGGCGATCCAGTGCAAACTGCCATCTTGCGCGCGCACCCGAATGACAAAGATCAAGGCGGTGGATTGTTTTTGCAGGCATAAACGGGGCGAAATGGGATGATCGGACAATTCGCAGATGGACTTCAAAGACTATTACAACGCGCTTGGCGTGAGCCGCACCGCGAGCGCTGACGACATCAAAAAGGCGTTCCGCAAAGCTGCGCGGAAATACCACCCCGATATCAATTCCGGCGCGGATGCTGAGGCAAAGTTCAAGGACGTGAACGAAGCCTACGAGGTTCTCAAAGACCCGGAGCGCCGCGCAGCCTACGATCAGTTGGGTAAAGAACCGCCGCAAGGGCAGGGGCGCTACCAGCCGCCTCCCGACTGGGACAGCGGGTATGAATTTTCTGATGCCATGGGCGCGCAAGGCGAAGGTGGGTTCAGTGATTTTTTTGAGACATTATTTCGTCGGGGTGCTGGCCCGACGGCGGGCATGCGCGCAGGACCGGCCGCGGACAGTCATGGCCGCATCGAGATCGCGATTGAGGATTCCTATCGTGGGGCGGAACGCAAGCTGAGCCTTAGATCACCGGTGGTGGGGCCGAACGGCGGCGTCACTATGCAGGACCGCACCATTTCTGTCCGGGTGCCAAAGGGCATTTTGGCGGGGCAGCATATCAGGCTTGCTGGCCAAGGCAGCCCCGGCTTTGACGGTGGTGCAGCGGGTGATCTGTTTCTTGAAGTCAGCTTTGCTGCGCATCCGGTTTACCGCCCGGATGGCAAGGATCTGTATCTGGATTTGCCAATCACATCCTGGGAGGCCGCGTTGGGCGGGCATATCGTTATGCCGACGCCGGATGGCAAAGTTGATCTGCGCATTCCTAAGAACGCGAGATCGGGGCAGAAAATGCGCCTGAAAGGCAAGGGTCTGCCGGGCACCCCGGCAGGTGACATTTTTGCGACCCTTAAAATCGTAAATCCCAAAGCTGAAACGGAAAAGGCCCGTGCGTTGTTTGAACAGATGGCAAAGGAAATGCCATTCGATCCGCGGGCCCATCTTGAAGGATATGCAAAATGAAGTTGACCACGATGCGAACCGATATTGTCGAGGCGCTGTCACTACAGGACTTGTGCCGGTTTTGTCAGGCCGACGAGACATGGGTGGTCGAGTTGGTCGAGCATGGCGTGCTGGACCCGATTGGCAGCACCAGCGGAAACTGGCGGTTTGTCGGAACCAGCATTGTACGCGCCAAGAAAGCCCGAAGGTTGAACCGCGATCTGGGCATCAACACGGCAGGTATCGCGCTTGTTCTTGATCTGCTGGAAGAGCGTGACGCGGTGTTGCGCCGCCTTGCGCAGCACGAGGCGATCTAGGCGGTACGTTCAGGGGCGAACGGGATCATGCGCCCTGCGGCGGTTGCCTTGATGGCGTGTCGCAAGGATGCACTATTTTTTCAGCCGGTTCTTGTACTTTAGATAAAGCCTCTGGTTCGATCTGATGAACTGGGACAGGCCATGTCCCAGCATGCCCGCCGAATTGTTGATCAGATAGGCGTAACCCGTAAGGCTGGCGATCAGACCGCCAAAAGCGTTTACGATAAGATCCCCCATTGTGTCATCCAGCCCGGATTTCTGCATGTTCAGACCGAAAGACATGTCCATCGTAAACTCGAAGACTTCCCAAATCGCGCCCACGGTCATGGCCACACAAAATGTGATGAACGCGATGGCAGATGGGGGGGCCGCGAACCGGTCCCCTTCAAACAGCATGAAAACAAACAGAAAACCGGTCAGCCCGAACCCTAATGCTGAAGAGCCGTGCAAGACCAGATCCCACCACCACAGACGTTCATAAAAATCAAACGCTTCGCCCAGAAAGATAGAGGCAAAGAAAAACAGGGTCGTAAAGATCAGCACCGGCAAGGGCAACGTCAACGACCAGCGCGCAGCCAGCAGGGGCGGCAGCAGCGACAAGGTCAGGGTCGCAAAGCTGACAAATGCCAGTGACCAGCGGGCCAATCCCAATGCGACCAGACCCGCAATCAACAAGAGCGCCCAAATAGATAGGATCTTGGGGCTGCTTTCTTTGATCATCCGCATGCTCATGTTGCTATCCGATGTTAAAATCCTGCGTCACGCTTCCTATATTACAGTCATGGACACCAACAAGATACGCATTGCCAGCTATAATATGCGCAAAGCCCGCGGGCTGGATCAACAGCGACGACCAGAACGCACCGCCCAAGTGATCAACGCTTTGACCGCGGATGTGGTCGTTCTGCAAGAAGCAGACAAACGTTTGGGGCCACGGCATCCGGCGTTGCCGCGCAAGTTGATCGAAGCGGAGACGGATTTCGAGCTTGTCGAGGTAAGCGCGAATGAAATCAGTATCGGCTGGCACGGCAACGCGATCCTGGTGCGAAAAGGGTTGAGGGTCCGTGAAACCAAGCGGCTGGAACTACCGGGGCTTGAGCCACGCGGTGCGGTGCGCATGACGTTGGACGTGGGGGCCGGGCTGACCGTTGTTGCCACGCACCTCGGGTTGATGCGCCGCGACCGGCGTGCCCAGCTTGCGGTTCTGGAAGCGGCAACATCTGATGAGGAACATGTCGTCATTGCCGGTGATTTCAATGAATGGTCGGCGCGCAAAGGGTTTGAACCATTGGCGGAACGGTTTGAAATGCTCAGTCCCGGCAAGTCGTTTCATGCAGGACGGCCCATTGCAGCACTTGACCGGTTCGCCCTGTCACACGGGATTGAAATGCGCGACGGCGGGGTAGAGCAAGGCACTTTGGCGCGTGTGGCATCGGACCATTTGCCAATATGGTCCGATATCGTCGTGCCTGCGATTACTTGCTAAAAAGCACCGGTAATTTCTGGTCCCGCAGCAATGCGTATGTGGTTGCGCCGATCACAAAATCATAGGCGCGGGAATGACCAAAGGCGCCTGTCGCAATCAGGTCCGCACCCTTTTCAAAAGCCACTTGGTTCAGAACCTCGGCGATGCTGTGGCCCAAAGGTTCGCGGTGCTCCAGTGTGGTCTTGAGGCCGTGGCGGGAGAACATCTCGACAACGTCGATCGCATCCCCGTCTTTCAACGCGTCTTGTGGCGCTTTGCCAACACGCAACACCGTCAGGTTTGCACCGGCGTCTGCCAGTCCCAGCATGTCATGGGCTGCGCGCGCGGCTTCTCTGGTGTCGCTCCACCCCAGCAGCAGGTTCGCGCCAATCTCGGGGCCATCATAATCTGTGGGCACCACGATAACGGGGCGGCCACTCTCGCGGATAACTTGAACCTGGGCGTGCCTTTGATCATAGCGGTCGTTCTCTTTGTCCTCATGGGCCATGATAACAAGGTCCGCCGCACGCGCGCATTCAACCATCTGTTCGCTGGAAGACGCGGCCTCCGCACGGACCAGACGGAATTCACTGATGAAATCCTCATTCCCGGTGTGTTTGGTAAAGACCTTCTTGATCGCCTCGGATTCCTTTTTCTGACTGGCATTGAACGTGGCAAAGGCTGGCTCGGGGATGTGCATGGCAATGCCGGGATAGACCAACAATGCCTCAACTGTGTGTAATCCGATCAGATGGGCATTGTGCTTGCGCGCCAAAGGGACTGCCACTTTCATAAGCGTATCGGTGTTTTCTGGTGTGGTCAGACACACCATAATTGTTTTCAGTCCCATGCGTTTATTCCTTTTCATGCGATTGGTTGGGCGTGCCAAGAACTTTAGCAACCCGTGAAAAAGAGCGATTGATAAGGGTCAATCGGATGTCTGCGTGTTCGGATATCTAGGAAGGCAATCCTAACCTTTCCAAGGAAGTCCTTATGTCCAATTTCACACATGCACTGGCCGTCATCATGACGTTTGGCCTTTCGACAGCGGCGTTGGCCGACACGGTTTCAACGCGCAACGGTAAAGATGCCTTTTTCGCCGGTTCCCAGATTAGCCAAGCGGTAGATACTGTCGGGGACACCTTTTTGGCGGGCCGTTCAGTTAAGCTGCATGGCGCAACGCAAGGCGATTTGCATGTCTCCGGACTTGACGTGTCGATCAGCGCAGATGTCGTCGAAGATCTTTATGCGCTGGGCGGGACCGTCATCATTCGCGGTGCCATTGCCGAGGATCTGAGCGCAGCGGCGTTTTCCCTGCGCACCGAAAACAGTTCAGTCACGCAAGGAAATGCGCGGCTGATGGGCAACTCGGTCACGGTTGAGGGGCCTGTCGCGGGCGCGCTGTCGGTTATGGGACGTGATGTGATCCTGAACGCGCCAATTGCCGGTGATGTGCGCATTCTGGCGCAAACGCTGTCATTCGGGCCGGACGCAGTTGTCAGCGGGTCACTGACTTACAGCCTTGAGGAAAAGATGGTTGTTCCCGGCCGGGTCGCGGCGGCTGACCGTGTGGTGTTTGAAAAGGTTTCGGGCGGGCGCGTGTGGGCAGAATGGCAAGAGGTGGGTAAAGATATGCCCGCATTGCCAACCTTTATGTCCATGATGTTTGGCTTTTCCATCTCGCTTTTGTTCTTTTTGGCGCTGGGCGCGTTGATGCTGGGGTTCATGCCCAAACGCCTGTCGAAAATGCGCCGCAGCATCGCGGAGGCACCGGGTCAAACGCTTATTCTTGGTGTCATTGGCCTGTCGATATTGTTCGGCATGATACCCATCGTTGCACTCACCCTTATCGGCCTTCCATTTGTGCCCATCGTGCTGCTGGCGATTGTGGTGGTCTGGACACTTGGCTATGCGCTGGGCGCGTATAGTGTCGCCATGCGTCTTTGGTCGGGCTTGGGCGGCGCGGCTGAGCCAAGCAATATTGCCCGTTTGCTGGTGCTGGCGGCTGCGATCATTCTTGTCGCCCTGCTTAACTTCATCCCGTTCGTAGGCTGGGTGGCCAATTACACGCTGGTCCTTCTTGGCATAGGTGCGATGACGCGCGCGGTTTTCCAATCCATGCTCGGTAATCCGGGCGTTGCGTTGGACGTCGACATGAAACCCATCAAAGATTGATCCAAAACAGGAGAAAACCCATGACAGCCCAAGGTTTGGAAGTCATCGACCACAGTGTTCATTTGACCCATGAATGGATTAATGAACTGGCAGCGCGCCTTGGCTGGTCGTCAAAGCGCAGCGCACTGCGTCTTATGCGGGTTACATTGAGGCACGTCCGGGATCATCTGATGGTAAATGAAATGGCGCAGGTGTCAGCGCAGTTACCGATTATGATACGCGGGTTCTTTTTTGAGGGATGGGTGCCAAAGCGTACCCTGACAAAGGAACGCAACGTTGATGATTTCATCGGGGCAATCACGGCCCAGATGGACGAGGCAGAAGAATACCGGGGACGCGATGACATCAAATGTGTCTTTGACCTGTTGAACAACCGCCTCAGCCGGGGCGAGGTCGAAGACATCCGCGCCACGTTGCCGACGCTGATCCGTGATCTGTGGCCCGCGCCTTAGGACGCAAGAAAACGCCACGGAGATGACCATCTCCGTGGCGTTTAGGAAATACAGCAGTCGTTGTTTGCGCGTGTCAGTCGCGGTCGCCCAGTGACAAGCCTAACAAGGCCGTTGGCCGTTGAACGATAATGGTATGAATGTTCTCGATGGCGATGATCTTGCTTTTGCGCAATTGGGTGAACGTCCGGCTGACCGTTTCAGTGGTCAGGCCCAGAAAATCAGCAATGTCAGAGCGACTCATCGGCAGCGTTATCGTTCTGTAAGCGCCCAGGTCTTTGCCAACACGCTCTGTCAGAACGCACAGAAACGACGCCAGTTTTTCGCTGGCCGATTTCCGCCCAAGCATCATAAAATGGTCTTGCATGCTGCTGATTTCACGCAATGCGGCCTGTAGCAGCGCTTTGTGCAATTCAGGGTCGCCCTCGCCACTCTCAAGGGCAGAGCGGCGGAAGGGCTGCAAGCGCACCTGGGTCAACGCCTCGCAATCGGTGTGATGGATGTCTGCAGACGGAAAGCCAACAATATCACCGGGATACCCGAACGCGATAACCTGACGGCGGCCATCAGCCAGCAGACGTGTCAGCCGCAAAACACCGCTGGTAACTTGATAAAGCCATTCAACATTGTCCCCTTCATAATACAGATATGCGCCGGGTTTCAGGCGGGTTTCGGCAGTTTGCGGCAGGGTTGTTGCAAGCGGTGCAAATTCAGACTGGATGGCGTTTTCGGTAGGAATTGTGACGTACATCGCGGCGAGCCTCCTTTATGATTTGAGGTCACCTTGCGTCTTGAATGTAATCTGGATTATTCTCGTAGGGCGGGTTTTTGTATCATTTTGTATCAGCCGCACGGGTGTGCCGCAATTGACCCCATATGATTTCCGTAGTGTTGCCTTGTTCTTGTCGAACCGAAGGATGCCATATGACCAAGCAGATGATCCTAGTCGTCGATGATGACCCCAAAATCAGGAACCTTTTGCGCAATGTGCTTGAGGATGACGGTTTTGGTGTATCTGAGGCCGAAACAGCAGCTGAAACGATGCGGATCATTGAAACCTCTGCGATCAGCCTGATTACACTGGACCTTAATCTGGGCTCAGATAACGGCATTGAACTGGCGCGCCAAATCAGGCGGAAATCTCAGGTTCCGATTATCATGGTGACGGGCAAAGAAGACGTGATTGACCGCGTTGTCGGGCTTGAGGTCGGGGCAGATGATTACATCACCAAACCTTTTCATGTGCGCGAAGTGATTGCGCGGATCAGAAGCGTGCTGCGGCGGGCCGAAACGACGCCGGCGGTGTTGCAAGACGTCGCGGGTGCATTGGCAGGCATTCAGGTCCAATTCTCAGAAAGCACGCATTTTTGCTTTGACGGGATGATCGCAATCCCGGATCAGATGAGACTGCTGGACCGCAATGGTACAGAATGCGGACTGACCAGCGGTGATTTCAAACTGCTGGATGTTTTTCTGAACCGGCCCAAACGGGTTTTGTCACGGGATCAATTGATGGACCTGACAGGGGGCACCGAATGGAACCCGCTGGACCGTGCCATCGACAACCAGATCGCGCGTCTGCGCAAAAAGATCGAGCGTGACCCGTCAGAACCGAAACTGATAAAAACAGTGCGCGGTGTCGGGTATACGCTTGCCTGTGAGGTGCAGATTGCTCAGCCGTCAGAACCACCTGCCAAAAGCGCCTGAAGCAGTGCCGCCAATTCGGACTGGCGGTAGGGCTTGTGCAAGATATCATAGGACTGCCCGCGGGCCATTGCGTTGGTGACAACATCACTGGCGTAGCCAGAGGTCAGCAGCACTTTGAGCTTTGGAAACTCAGCCGAGATTTTCGCGGCTAGGTCATATCCGTTCAACTCCCCCGGCATCACCAGATCCGAGAACACCAGATCGACCTCGGCACCGTCTTGCAGCATCCTGTAGGCCCGGTCACCGCTTTCAGCCTGCATCGTGCCATACCCAAGATCGCGAATGCGTTCGATGGACAGTTTACGCACCTTTGGATTGTCTTCTACGATCAGAATGGTTTCGCCAGCACCGCGCGGCATTGCGGACGGGGTCTCTACGCCGGCTTCAGTCACCGAAGTTTCAGTGTCGCCCTGTGCCAAAGCTGGGAAATAGAGACCAAAACTGGTTCCAAGGCCCAGCTCGCTGTAAAGGGTCACATGCCCGCCCGATTGCCGCACAAAGCCATAGACCATGGCCAGCCCCAATCCGGAACCGCCGCTGTCAGACTTTGTCGTAAAAAACGGCTCGAATGCTCTTTTTTGTGCCTCCACGCTCATGCCCGCGCCATCGTCGCTGATGGACAGGCGCACATAATTACCGGCCTCGATATCGGTTTCCTGCGCCATATAGGCATCGTCGATGGTCACGTTCTGGATCGAGACCAGCAGTTCGCCCCCCGCACCCATCGCATCGCGCGCGTTCAGTGCGAGGTTCATCAGCGCTGATTGCAACTGCACAGGGTCAATCATCACCATGTCCAGATCATCGGCAAAATCGGTTCTGATATGAAAGGTGGCGCCCATTGTGCGCCCAAGAAGCGCGAGCGTATCCGAGCAAATTTCCCGCAGGTCCGCCCGCTCTGGTTTGAGATTGCTTCTGCGCGCAAAAACCATCAGCCGGGATGTCAGATCCGCACCAAGTTCAGCGGCCTCAAGCGCGTCCGTAATCAACGGCAATTGGCGTGTGTCGGCACCGCGCATTTCCAGCAGTTCCAGATTACCGACGATCACGGTCAATAAATTGTTGAAATCATGCGCAATGCCCCCCGTCATTTGGCCAATGGCATCCAGCCTCTGCGACCGCGCGAGCGCGTCTTCGGTTGCTTTGCGGTGGGTCAAATCGTGCAAAATGCCGATGAAGATACGCGCGCCAGCCACCTCTGAGTGACCCACCGAAAGATGCAGTGGAAAAACGGAGCGGTCTTTGCGCTGGCCTTCAACATCGCGCCCGATCCCGATGATCCGCTTTTCGCCCGTTTCGACATGGTGCGCCATAAAGCCATCATGCAGATCGGCCAAAGCCTGCGGCATCAGCATGTTCACGCTTTGCCCGATCATTTCAGCGACGTCATAGTGGAACATTTTTGCCGCCGCCGGATTGGCCCGCAAAATCACTCCTTGCCCGTCCGACACGATGATCGCATCCACCGCGGCCTCAAGGATCGCGTGCAAAGCCGCGCTGTCTTCGTGGGGGTTGGTCATGTGCGCTGTTCCTTTTGATCATCCTGCCAAATGCGGCGCGACAGGGGCAAGGCTGAATTGACTTCGATCAAAGCGGTGCGGGCCTGATCTGCCAAATTCGTGATGGACACAAATACGGAGGCGAGGTTGAACGCCGCCCTGACTTGGATCGTTTTTGCCAATGCGAGGTCCTAGGGGCGGGCCGCAATCGCGCAGAGTAACGTGGAATTGATCAATGGCTGCGGCTTTGCCAACGCCATTCAGGCGCAACCGGCCGGTCAGTTCCAAAGACATCCCGGCGAATTGATCGCCATCTAGGGTCAGAGACACTGACCAAGCAATCGGAGATATCAAATGTTCAGACAAATCATTGTGGGCCTGGATGGGTCGGAAAAGTCCAAGAAGGCGGCCCGTGTCGGGTTCGATCTGGCAAAGCTTTATTCAGGCACGGTCACACTGATGCATGTGCCGCATGCAGAAACGGCCGCCTTCGTCGTTGGTGCGGTATCTGGATATCACGCGGCGATTACCAAACCGTCATTCGAAGAGATCGAAAAGGCGGGTCAAAAGGTCATCGACGAGGCCCTTATCATTGCGGCAGATGTCAAATTTGAAAATGTAAAGACACACATGCCGCATGGCGATGCATCCACCGAAATTCTGGCGTATGCTGATGAGATCGGTGCAGATCTGATCGTAACGGGCCGCCGCGGGCTTAGCGGGATTTCCAGTCTGGTTCTGGGCAGCACAACGCAGCGGATCAATCATTTGGCAAAATGCGCGACCCTTTCGCTGGTTTAGATCGACGTGTCTGTGTGACCAAGCGGCCTTGCCAAGCAGGGCCGCTTTTCAGTGTCTTGACGCAGGCTTATGTGTATTTTCTGTGAAACCATTGTGGCTCAAAAACTCCGTTAGGTCGGCGAGTGTGATGACCCCGATCAAATGGTGATCAGATACGACCAGAAACTTGCGACGGTCCGTTTTTGCGATAATTTCCAACAGACCCGAAATCGGCAGATCCGGCGTAACCATTGCGCTTTGATCCAAGCCGACAAACACATCGCCAACACGCGTATTCCCCCAGTTTTCGCGGTCAATGCCTGCGAGAACAGATTGGTCTATATGCCCCAGCAGGACGTCCCCTTCGATGACCGGGACGAAACTGACGCCATGATGCAACATGATTTGATTGACGAATTCGGACAGCGTTATGTCGGGTCCAACAGTGACGGGGTTACGCGCCATCAGCGCACTCACCGTCTTGCCCTTGAATGCCGACCGGGCCAGTTGCGAGGTATAGCTTGCGCGCGCTGCGATCAGAACAAAGCCCCCGATCATCACCTGCCAAAGACCTGTAGCGATTGCGCCATGGAACAGCGCCAAAACCCCGAGCGCCATGAGGAAATAACCAAAAAATGCGCCTGACTTTGCCGCAATTTGCGTCGCGACCAGCACATCGCCGGTCCGGTGCCACAGATAGGCCCGCAGCACCCGCCCGCCATCAAGCGGAAAGGCCGGCACCATATTGAAAACGGCCAGCACCAGATTGATTATCGCCAGATAGGACAACACTTCGACAAGTGCGCGAGAGCTGGAAACCAGCCATGCCATTTGCGCGAACGTCCAAAAGCCAAGAGCCAAGAAAAACGACATGAGGGGGCCTGCGATGGCGATCCACAGCTCGTCACGTGCGGATGATGGTTCTGTGCCAAGCTCGGCCACCCCGCCAAAAATGAACAATGTGATGCTTTTGACCTGAACGCCCAAGCGCCGGGCAACAACCGAATGGGCCATTTCATGGGCCAAGAGCGATGCAAACAACCCAAACATCCCGATCACAGCCATTGTCAGGTGCGCTGTGCCCGATGCTTGGGGTAGAACGCCGGGAAAGTAGTGTTGCGAAAGGCTCCATGTCACCAAAGATGCGATGATCAGCCAACTGGGATCGACCTTGATGTCGAACCCTTGGAGGGAAAAGAGTTTTACCGCACTTGAAAACATGGTCTGCTCCGCGTTTACCTCAAGCATATTGTTGTTGTGCGGCGGGCAATTGATATCGCTCAACTTGTGCCTTCAGGCATGAAAAAGCCCGCCTACGACGTACGCCAATATTGCTGCGACACCGCCAATCAACAGGGTCTCGGTTCCCGAACGCCACCATTTGGCGAGCGACCAATGGCTTTTGGCGGCACCAATGACGAAAAAAGTACAAAGCGTCGCGAGAACAGATGTGGCAAAGGCATTCTGAAAGCCAAACAGAAACGGGATCAGTGGCACAGAACCCGCCATCAAGAAGGCCGCGAATGTCGCAAGGGCCGCGCGCAGCGGTTCGGGATCATCGCGCGCCAACCCGTATTCGTCGGTTAGCATCAAGCCGATCCAGTTTTCGCGGTTTTGGGAGATTTCCTGCGTCGCCTGATAGAGAACATCACCGGATAGGCCGCGCATTTGCAAAATTTGGCGCAGCTCCTCCATCTCTCCTTCGGGGTGCTGCGCGATATGGCGTTCTTCGATCTGAATGATGCGCTTGCGGTCATCCAGTTCAGCCTTGGTGCCGGAATAATTGCTTGCCGCCATCGAAAACCCGTCCGCAAGGATATTTGCCAGCCCAAGCGCTACAATGATATTGGGGGACAGACCCGCGCCCTCGACACCTGTAACAATCGCAAAGGTCGTCACCGCCCCGTCGATCCCGCCGTAAATCATGTCTTTGAGGTTGCTGTGTCGCTGGCCCGTTGTCAGGCGGGCGGCGATCTCATCGTGGCTGTGTCCGTGATCTTGGGTCATACGCTTAGTATCGCGGGGAATGACCGTTTTGGGATTGAGGTATGTCAAACCCGCCATGGAATTCTGGCCTATTTTAACATGTGTAACCTTACCAAACGGAGGACCTGAAATGGCCGATAAATCCCAGACTGAAGATTCCGAAAAATCTGCAAAGGCAGAGCCTGTTGACGCAATGGCCCAGCTTCAGGAAGCGGGCTTTGGCAACATGATGGGCATGGGCACTGCGTGGATCGAAGCGTTCAGCGATATGAGCGCCGAGGTGCTGGGCTTTGTCGCCGACAGGATCAAAGAAGACGTAAAGACCCAGCACGAAATCCTGCACTGCAAAGATCCGAGTGAACTACAACATATCCAGTCGCAGTTCATGCAAAAAGCAATGGACCAATACAGGGAAGAAACAGGCAAGTTGGTTGATATGAGCACCAAAGCTTTCGCGCCCAAAGCAGGCAAATAAAACGCGTGTTCCTGACCTGTAATCTGTCTGCGGGGTGCCACATCTGGTGTTTCAAAAGGCGCAGTGTGAAGGTTCTGAACCGGAGTGCTGCGCCTTTTCAATCGGTGCGCCCAATGCGGCGCGCATGGCGCGGTGCGGACAGAACGCCGCCATTATGGCCACCGCTGGTCAACCCAAACGTCACATCGGTATCCGTGGACAACGACGATCTGTAAAACAGAATACCAAGGCGACGCGTGATTGGTCTCGGTCTCGGACGCCAGCAATTTTTGCGCGAATATGCCGCCTTAGCAAGGCCAAGATGGACGTCTGACGTGCGATCGGATTGAATGATCTCATTTCAGGGGCTGCAAACCTCCGGTCCCTGACACCTAACTGGCCCAACCCAAGCGGGAGCTGAAAATGGCATCTCTAGAACCTCGAACGCCTGTCTTTGAAATGACAGACACCCGCTGGGATGCGCTGAGGAAATCAGGCGATGCGCATAAATATGGCTACGGCCACGCGGCAATCGTATCAGGTCCCGCAGGGCAGGGTGGCGCGGCAAGACTGGCTGCACGGGGTGCGCTGCGCATCGGGGCGGGCGTGGTCAGCGTTGTGTGCCGCCAAGACGCTATGGCAGAACATGCAGCCCAGTTGAACGCGGTCATGGTCAAAACCTATGCAACAGATGCCAGCTTTAAGGACCGCCTTACCGCGATCAAACCCCGGTCAATCTGTGTCGGGCCAAACTTGGGTCTGGAGGGCGATAGTCGAAACCGCCTTGCGGTTGTTCTGGGGCTTGGGCTTCCGACATGTATTGATGCGGATGCAATTACATTGATCTCAGATACAACGGCCAACCTGCCTGAAATCTCGAACAGCCACAGCGTGATGACCCCGCACGAGGGCGAATTGCGCCGGTTTATCCCCGAGGTATTCGCCACAACGTCCTGCCGCGTGTCCCTTGCCCAAGCGGCTGCGGACAAGGCGGGGTGCGTTGTTCTGTTCAAAGGGCCCGAGACGGTCATCGCCTCACCTGACCACAGGCCCATGGTTGTTTCTTCAAAGCCGTTTCACCACACAAGCTGGCTTGCGACCGCCGGATCGGGGGACGTTCTGTCAGGTTTTGTGACCGGCCTTCTGGCACGGGGGGTTGACGGGTTCGAGGCTGCGGCAATTGCTGCCGATCTGCATTTTCGCTGTGCAGATGCATTTGGCCCCGGTTTGATCGCAGAGGATATCCCCGAGATGCTGCCAAGGGTCTTCCGTTGATTTAAATCAAAGATAAATTCAAAGCCTGTTCTAAGAAGAATGAAAAACAGGTGATGTTTATGTTGATGACAAACTCATGGCGGACGGCTTTTCCGGGTCTTGCAGGGATATCTGACGATGTGTCCTACCTCTTGGATAAACGGGCACGGCAGATAACCCTTAACAAAGGCGCATTGATATTCGGGCCGGGCAACCCTGCTGAAAATCTGCTGCTGCTGGTGTCGGGCACCGTACGTGTGCAGCAATTGTCCGAAGCCGGTCGCGAGATCGTGCTTTATCGCGTGCATGCGGGCGAAAGCTGCGTTTTGACAACGGCATGTTTGCTGGCGTTTGAAGACTATTCCGCCGAGGGTATCGCCGAAACGGATGTCGACGCGATCATGATCCCGCGCGATGTCTTTGACGAATTGATGTCGATGTCCAAGGAATTCCGCGCCTTTGTGTTTGAGGCATATTCAAAACGCATCACGGACTTGTTCATGGTGATCGAAGAAATTGCCTTCAAGCGGATGGACATTCGCGTCGCGCAAAAACTGCTTGAACTGCAGGACGGCAAAGCTGTTTTGCATCTTACACATCAACAACTTGCGACTGAGTTGGGAACTGCCCGCGAAGTGATCTCGCGCCAGCTCAAGGAATTTGAACGCCGCGGTTGGGTGAACCTGAGCCGGGGAGAGGTAGAGTTGCGTGATCTCGCAGCAATAGAGCGGCTTTCCCATGCCCCTTGAAAACAGGCCCTTGTGACATTGTCACCGACAGAACAGCGCCATGTGGCGCATACTTGTAAAAACAGATTCAAAAAGGAGAAAGACATGTCTGCTAATGTTGGAAATATGGACCGCATCTCACGGGGCATTCTAGGCCTTGTTCTGTTATTTGCGCCGCTTTTGAATATGCCCGCCATTTGGTCAAATGCTGCCCTCGCATACGCCAGCATGGCGGTCGGTATCATCCTTGTCGCGACCGCGCTTTTCCGGTTTTGCCCGCTCTACCGGTTGCTCGGCATGTCAACTTGCAAGCTGAACTGATGGAGACCGCATTTACACCCATCGCATCGCTGACGGGGGGCATTCTGATTGGTCTTTCAGCGGTTAGCTTGATGCTGTTGCGGGGGCGTATTATGGGCGCAACCGGCGTCTTGGCCGGTGTGCTCTTGCCTGCCAGCAGGTATGACTGGACATGGCGGTTTTTGTTGCTGATCGGCATGTTTGTAGGCCCTTGGGTCTATCTTTTGCTGGCGGGTCAACTGCCAACAATCCAGGTGCCCGCGTCCACGCCGCTTTTGTTGTTGGGCGGTTTTCTGGTCGGTGTTGGCGTCACATTAGGAAGCGGGTGCACCTCTGGTCACGGCGTGTGCGGGATGGCGCGGCTGTCGCCCAGATCGTTTGCCGCGACGGGGACATTCATGCTGACGACCGGTCTGACCGTCTACGTCATCCGTCATATGATAGGAGCCTGAACCATGCGGCACATTCTGACTTTTCTCACCGGTATTCTATTTGGCACAGGCATTTCATTGTCCGGTATGGCGAACCCTGCAAAGGTCATCAATTTCTTTGACATCACAGGCACTTGGGATCCCAGTCTTGCCTTTGTGATGGGGGGCGCAGTCATCGTCACCTTCATCGGGTACCGTCTTGTTTTCCGCAGACAAGCCCCCGTTTTTGAGCCGTCCTTTGATCTTCCGCAAAACCGGCGGCTTGATGCCCGGCTGCTGACGGGTGCAGGTATCTTTGGCGTGGGTTGGGGGATCGCTGGCTTTTGCCCCGGTGGCGCCTTGCCTGCATTGGGTACACTGAACGCCGACGTGGTCGTTTTCGTCGTCGCGCTCATTGCAGGGATGCTGGTCACACGCGTCATGTCGGACCGGGCTGCAGCGCGGACGGACACCGCGCAACCGGCCGAGTAATCAAAGCAGAAAGGGACAAAGGAATGTTCTTTGCCCTTTTCATCGGGTCCAGCATGATGATTGGGTCTTTGGCCCTGTCCATCATGCTCTTTGGCATCGCCGCACGGATGTTGCGGTGGCTGAATGATACCAATGCGTTTGGCTATGCGCGGCTGCCGCTGGTTTTTGATCTGGGTATTGCAGGGCTTTGGATACTGCTTGTCCTGACCAGCGCCGTCTGGGGATGGGCGGCGCTCTACATCGTGCTTGGGTTGTTCGACAGACTTGAACCTGCGCTCTATTTCTCGATCGCGTCGTTCACGACTGTTGGCTACGGCGACGTTGTTCTTGAACCGGGCTGGCGTTTGCTGGCCGGTATGACGGCAACCCACGGACTGCTGACCTTTGGTCTCTTCACGGCGTTTCTGGTTGAGGTTTTCAACTTTCCGACCCGCGCGCGTCGCCCCTAGGCCCGAGGGTTATTGATGCGTATCAATCCGCAGGGTTTGTTTGCCGATATCTTTAATCTCACAAACCATTTGAGGACCAAACATGCTTGACCTGAACCACTATGAACAGTTGATTTCGGCACGGCTGCAAGAGCTTGATACGCGGATGCACGACGTCGATCATGAGCTTGGCGAACCCAAGTCTGCGGATATGAACGACCAATCTATCGACCTCGAAGATGACGAGGTGCTGGAAGGCCTTGGGATGGCTGCACAAAAGGAAATTGGTTTGCTCAATCTTGCCATGGAGCGGATCAAGGACGGCAGTTACGGCATTTGCAAGAAGTGTGAAGAACCCATCTCGGAGGCGCGGCTGAATGCGGTCCTCTACGCCCCTTTGTGCAAACGCTGCGCGACCCGCGCCTAGCTGTTGCGCCGCACGTCCCGCCGAACGCCCCATAGGGTTGCAAAGGGTCTGACCCGTTCAAAAAAGCAAGCTTGCGCCGATGGTGGTGCCAGTGATCTGGTATTCCCATTGGGGCAGCGCTTGCGCTGCAAGCCATGCCACCAACGTTAGCGCCATGCCGTTGATGTTGTTGGTGAGTGCGTCAGCACTTGTCGGCAGAAACTACTCTTGGATAGATTCCAGATAATCAAGCATGTCTTCGAAATCTGCCTCAAGCACCTCGCCGTCGGCACCACCATTCGGATAAACGTGCTGCAAACCGACAGACGCAAATTCGGGCATCGCTGAGTCGGGGTCATCTTTTTCCAGCAACCCCATGACAAACCGCCTGACAAACTCCCTTGGGAATGCGCCGTCGTTGCGTTGGCTCAGCCCGATCAAATCAGGGGGCGCCACACCCAAACCAAGGGATGCAGGCCCGCCACCCTCACCAGATGCGCCGTGGCATTGCGAGCATTCTTTTGCGTAGACAAGCTGTCCGCGCTTGTTCGTGTCGCCATCAGCGTTCGAGGTCTGCGTGCAGGCGGACAACATTGCGGCACAGGCGATTGCGAATAGGATAGGTGGGACATGCATGCTTTGGAAATCTCCGTTAATTGCAAAGGACAAGGCGCGATTAGTTTCCTTGCAACACTGTGACAAAGCGGGTTGATGTTGATTGATCTGCATCAACGCAACTAACAAAGTGTTAACGTAAATGTTTCTATGCGCAGAGAAATCTTAGCTGGGGGGAAATAATGACATTTGTTGAACGTCTCACGCTACCAGCCGCCGGTCTCAAGGTCTCATCCAAGCGCCCAGTCGCTTTGGGCAAGTAGCACGCATGCAGCGTTTTACCGTCAAATCATACTGCACCATCGCATGATCGACCCTGTCGCCTTGCCCGCCAAACAGATCAGGGTTTCAGTTTCGGAAGGGAGGCTTGCTCTAGAAGGCCATTTGCTGATCGACACCTTGATGCAGCTCAGAGGCAACGGCCATCCCGACATTCCGGAAGAAATATCATCTATTGATATTTCATCGCTGTCCCAGATGGATACTGC
>JAFMHE010000280.1 GCA_017854675.1 Paracoccaceae bacterium
ACGACCGCAACGGCGTTGCAGTGCCGTTCAGCCCGCGCAACGTGCTTAAACGCGTTGTCGCACTTTACCGCGCCCAAGGTTGGGAACCGATTGTCGCTCCGGAGATGGAGTTCTTTCTGGTCGCACGCAACCTTGATCCGGCACAGGATATCAAACCGATGATCGGGCGCTCGGGCCGTCCCGCAGCGGCGCGTCAGGCCTATTCAATGACGGCTGTGGATGAATTCGGTCCTGTGATTGACGACATTTATGATTTCGCCGAAGCCCAAGGTTTCGAGATTGACGGCATCACCCAAGAAGGCGGCGCAGGCCAGCTTGAGATCAACCTGGTGCACGGCGATCCGGTCAAACTGGCCGACGAAGTGTTCTATTTCAAACGCCTGATCCGCGAAGCGGCAATGCGGCACAATTGCTATGCGACCTTCATGGCAAAGCCGATCGCGGATGAGCCGGGTTCCGCCATGCACATCCACCATTCGGTGCTGGATGTGAAAACTGGCAAAAACGTTTTTTCGGACGCATCAGGCGCAGAAACCGATAAATTCATGCATTACATCGCGGGCATGCAGAACCACATGCCTTCTGCGCTTGCGGTCATGGCGCCTTACGTGAACAGCTACCGCCGGTATGTCAAAGACCATGCCGCCCCCATCAACCTAGAATGGGGCCGTGACAACCGCACGACCGGCATCCGTGTGCCGCTTTCCTCACCCGAAGCGCGCCGTGTCGAGAACCGGCTGGCAGGCATGGACTGCAACCCCTATCTGGCCATCGCAGCGTCGCTGGCTTGTGGGTATCTGGGCTTGATGGAAGCCAAAGCACCCAAGGAAGAATTCAAGGGCGATGCCTATGACGGGGATGGCGACATTCCCGCGGTATTGGGTGAGGCGCTGGATGTGTTCGAGGAGGCAACGGCCCTGCACGAGGTGCTTGGCGCGGATTTTGCGCGGGTCTATGCCATTGTGAAACGTGCCGAATACGAAGAATTCCTGCAAGTCATCTCCCCTTGGGAGCGTGAACATTTGCTTTTGAACGTGTAATCCGTTGATCTGCTGTCTGGACACCATACGCCTGTGAACCTGCTTTTTGCCAATGACAAACGCGGCCAGTATCCCCAAAGCTGGTATGCTGCGACTGCTGAAGCGCTGCCGCGTTTCGCCCCCCTGAAGGGTGCGCAAAAGGCTGATGTTTGCGTGGTTGGTGCTGGATATACCGGGCTTTCCGCGGCCCTACATCTGGCCCAAGCCGGGCGCGACGTGGTGCTCTTGGATGCGCAGCGCGTGGGGTTTGGTGCGTCTGGGCGCAATGGCGGTCAATTGGGCAGTGGTCAACGTGTTGATCAGGACAAGCTGGAAAAGATGCTGGGGATCGAGCATGCCAAGCGTCTTTGGGATATGGGCCAAGACGCCAAGGATCTGGTCAAATCCCTGATCGCACAGCATAAAATCGACTGTTACCTGAAACCCGGTGTCGCATGGACCGCATCTGACCAGGGCGATGTCGCTGACCTGCACCGCTATGCGGCGCATTTGCAGGACGTGTACGGCTACGACCAGATTGAAACGCTGGACCAAGCGGCATTGCAGGATGTCTGCCCGTCGCCTGACTATCTGGGCGGTGTGCTGGATATGGGGGCTGCACATCTGCATCCTTTGCGGTTTGCCTTGGGGTTGGCGGCGGCGGCGCGCGATGCGGGTGTGCGCATTTTTGAAAACTCTGCAGTTCATCACATCGACGAAGGTGCCAAGGCCAAAGTCCAGACAGACGCGGGCCATGTGATGGCCGATCATGTGATCCTTGCCTGCAACGGCTATCTGGGCACGCTGAACCGCAAAGTTGCCGCGCGGGTGATGCCGATCAACAACTTTATTGCCGCAACGGAACCTTTGGGCGACCGCATCCGCGACGTCCTGCCCCGCGATGTGGCCGTCGCCGACAGCCGGTTTGTGGTGAATTACTTTCGCCTGTCCCATGACGGCAGGCTGCTGTTTGGTGGCGGCGAAAGCTATGGCTACCGCTTCCCCTCAGACATTGCCGCCAAAGTGCGCGCACCGATGTCAGTGATTTTCCCACAATTGAGCGACGTCAAGATTGACTATGCCTGGGGCGGCACGCTGGGGATCACCGTCAAACGCATGCCGTATCTGGCGCGTGTCGGGCGCAATATCCTGTCGGCGTCGGGCTATTCGGGTCATGGCGTCGGCAATGCAACCCAGGCCGGTTTGTTGATGGCCCGCGCAATTCAAGGCGATGGCGACGGATTTGATACGATGGCCAATGTGCCTGCAATGCCGTTTCCGGGCGGCGGTGCCTTGCGCACGCCGCTGCTGATCATGGCGATGACGTGGTACGCCATGCGCGACCGGTTGGGTGTTTAGATCGACGTAGTATGAGGCGCCCGGTTTCACCGCCGGACGCGTCGTTACTCACTTCATGTTCGAAAGCTTGCTTTGCAACTCGGCAAGTTGCTTTTTGATCGCGTCCAGATCATCGTTTTTGTTCGCATCATCAGCGGCTTCTTTGTCAGGTTGGACCTTTGCCATCCCGCCCCAGCCGCCCGTCATGGCCCGCAAAAACGCTTCTTGTTGGGCCTGCATCGCTTCCATACCGGGCATTTTGGTGATCGGGTTCAGGGATGACATATTTTCCATCACCTTGGTCTGACCATCCCGCAGCATATCAAATGATGCCTTCAGGAACTGCGGCACCACAGATACATCACCTGACATATAGCTGCGCACCAGATCATTCAGCACCTCGACCGGCAAAACAGATTCGCCACGGCTTTCATGTTCCGCGATGATTTGCAGCAAATACTGCCGCGTCAGATCATCACCGGACTTCAGATCAATAATCTGCACCTCACGGCCATCGCGGATGAATCCCGCGATGTCCTCCAGCGTGACATAATCGCTCGTCTCGGTGTTATAAAGCCGCCGTGACGCATAGCGCTTGATAAGCAACTGTTTGGGTTTGTCTGCCACGGTGGTTCTCCCGAAATGCGTGCTGCACTACAGCATATTACCTGAACGCCAGAAAGGAAAGCGCAAGCCTGCCGCAGCACAGCAATTGAACCCCGCGCGCAGTAATTAGGGCCGAAGGGCCGCCTTTAGCGCATCGGCCATTGGAGTGGGCTCAAACGTCGGCAACGCGGCTGCCAGCTTGGCCCCATCAACGCGGTGCGGCGTGTGCCACAGATACCGCATTTCATAAACCTCGCGCATTTTGGCGTTGAACAGGCCCAGCAGCCCGATCAGTGGCCAAGGCAAACGAGTTACCTTTTGCGCACGCCCCGTGGCATTCGCAACCGCATCCACAAAATCGGCACCTTTCATGGAATACCCTTCAAAGCCAAAATCCTCAAATGTCTGGAATTCCCTGCGCTTTTCAACTAGTTGAACAATCGCCCGCCCCATATCAGGCAGATAGGCCCACGAATGCATGCGGTCGAGCGGTCCGGGATACATCGTTTTGCCCGCATGGGACTTGGTGGTCATGTAGCCGTCAAACCAATTGTCCGTCTGGCCCCGCAAAACAAAATGACCGCTGCGCAACACAATGGTGGGAACCCCAGCTTGCTTATATGCGTTTTCCATCGCGACGCGCAGCTGGCCCTTGCGGGTTGTTGGGCGCCACGGTGTGGTGGGTGTCAGAATTTCGGGCGCGTTTTCGCCAAAATTATAAACATTGCCCGGGATGACGACAGTTGCGTCGCTGGCCCTTGCTGCCGCAATCACGGCACGGGTCAATCGCGGCAGGTCGCGAACCCAGTTCTGATAGGGCGGGTTCAGGGCGTTGACGATCACATCGCACCCCGCGCAGGCCTGCGCGAGCATCGCGGTGTCGCACGCATCGCCCTCGATCTGAATAACGCCCACAGGCGGGGTGTTTTTGAACCCGCGACCGAACGCGCGCACGTCCCATCCCGCCTCATGAAAAGCGGTTAGTGCTGCTTGGCCAAAGCGCCCTTTGGCGCCCAGAATGATCACAGTAGACATTTTCTTATCCTTTTTAGGTTACTCTGCCGCCTAGATAGATCATCCGTTTTCGTATATCCTTTGCTGAAATACCTATCCCTCCATTCAAATATGGATACCTCTCATGGCTGATCTCGACTGGTCCCACCTGCAATCCTTTATCGCTGTGGCTGAACACGGCTCGCTTTCTGCGGCGGCCCGCGCGCGGGGCAGCAGCCAACCAACGCTCAGCCGTCACATCGCCCAGCTTGAACAAACCATCGGCACCCGTT
>JAFMHE010000051.1 GCA_017854675.1 Paracoccaceae bacterium
CCGCCCTCACCCGCGCGCATATCCGTGATGTTGCCAGCCTTGCCCTGCGCCACCGGCTGCGCCGCGATCCGCTGGATGATGCCGGGTCCGGCACCCGCGTGAACCGCATCGTCGAGGACGTCTTGGGATGACCCCATGGGGCCGCGCCACAACTGCGCTGCGCCTGCTGTGGGCTGATCCTGCCGGCCTTGGCGGTATTGCCCTGCGCGCCCGGTCCGGCCCCGCCCGTGACGCGTTTCAGACCCTATTACAGGGCAAAGTGACCCGACTGCACCCCGCAATGCCGCTTGATGTGTTGGATGGCGGTGTCGATGTCTCAATCAGTCTTGCCAAAGGCACGCTTGTCCGCCACGCCGGATTGTTGGAAGGGGGGGCCAGAACGCTCCTTATGACCATGGCCGAACGGACGCCCCCGCTGTTGACCACCCGCCTGTGCCGCGCGTTGGATGCAGGCGACGCACACCGGATTATCGCCCTTGATGAAGGGGCTGAGGCAGATGAAACACTGCCCGCTGGCCTGTTGGACCGTATGGCCTTTCACATCTCGCTTGACGGTTTGGGGCTGCATGATGTTGGCCCATTTGACACCGCGTTGGTCGCTGTTGATCCCGCTAAGCTGTCTGCCATAGACCTGCCCGAAACCGCGCTGAACGAATTGGTCACGCTTGCCGTTACCCTTGGTATCACCAGCCTGCGCGCACCGGGTTTTGCCCTGCGTGCCGCGCGGGCAAATGCGGCTCTAAACCAGCGGAAATCAGTAATTGCAGAGGATATCATCCTTGCCGCCGAACTGGTCTATGCCCCGCGTGCCACCCGGTTTCCCGAGGAAATCCCACCCGAAACTGAAACGCCGGATGCACCTGACGAAAGCCCCGAAAACGGCTCTACCGAGCAGGACATGCTGCAAATCCCCCAAGACATTCTACTGGAGGCGATCAAAACCGCACTGCCCCCTGACCTGTTGGACAAAAGCGGCTCTAACACAGGGCAAAACGCCTCTGGTAGTGGTGCGGGCCGCAAAAAGATCGGCAATCGGCGCGGTCGCCCCCTGCCCGCCCGCATGACCGGATCAAAGAACAATCAGGCGCGCGTTGATCTGATGGCCACCCTGCGCGCCGCCGTCCCGTGGCAAACGCTGCGGCGTCAGCAACATCCCAACCGCACCGGTCCCATTATCTACCCCAGCGATCTGCGCCACAAACGCTACGAAGACCTCTCTGACCGCCTGCTGGTGTTTGCGGTAGATGCATCCGGTTCTGCCGCGATGGCACGTCTGGCCGAAGCCAAAGGCGCGGTTGAACTGCTGCTCGCCGAAGCCTATGCGCGCCGCGATCATGTCGCCCTGATTTCATTCAGGGGTGAGGCCGCCGAAACCTTGTTGGCGCCCACACGGTCCTTGGTGCAAACCAAACGCCGTCTTGCCGAACTGCCCGGCGGGGGCGGCACACCGCTCGCATCGGGTCTATCTTGCGGTTTAGAGACTGCTATGACTGCCTTCCGCAAAGGATTATCCCCCGTCTTGATCGTACTGACGGACGGGCGCAGCAACATCGCACTGGACGGTACAGCCAACCGCGCCCAAGCCGCCCAAGATGCGCTGAACGTTGCCACGCAGATCGCGCAGTCGGGCATCGACAGCATCGTGATCGACACCGGGCGCAGACCCGAGGCCGCACTGCAAAAGCTGGCGACGACCCTGCGGGGACGCTATGTTTCGCTGCCCCGTGCCGATGCACAAAAACTCTCGAAAACCGTCAGCGCAGCCTTGGCGACCTAACCCATGGACTGGTCCACACATAGCACCGACTGGCCCCATGCAGCCTGCTCGCGGTTTGTCTTGTGCAAACCCCACCGCTGGCACGTTCAAGAGATGGGCAAAGGCCCGCTTTTGTTGCTGATCCACGGCGCGGGGGGATCAACCCAAAGCTGGCGCCATCTGATGCCCCTGCTTGCGGAAAATTACCGCGTCGTTGCAATGGATCTGCCGGGACAGGGGTTCACCAAACTGGGCGCACAGCAACGCGCCGGATTGACGCCCATGGCGCAGGACATTGCCGCCCTTTGTACCGCCGAGGGGTGGCAGCCCGACGCGATCATCGGCCATTCCGCCGGTGCTGCAATCGCGTTGGAAACGGCCCTGCAGCGGCACTTCAAAGGGCCTGTCATCGGGATCAACGCGGCACTGGGAAATTTCAAAGGGCTGGCAGGCGTCGTGTTTCCGCTGATGGCCAAGGCGCTGGCAATGACCCCGATGGTTGCGCAGCTTTTCACTGCCTCGACCGCGCGCCCGAAGTCCGTGACCCGCCTGATTGAAGGCACCGGATCAAAGCTGTCTGAGGCGGACCAGCGTTGGTACCGCGCGCTGGTCAGCGACCGGGGTCATGTCAACGCGACATTGGCGATGATGGCGCAGTGGGATTTGAACCCGCTGCTGCGGAATTTACCGGAATATGCGGGGCCCGTTTTGCTGATCACCGGGGATCAGGACAAGGCGGTTCCCCCATCTACCTCACGGGATCTGGCCGCCAAAATGCCCCGCGCAACTCATGTGTCCCTGCCGGGATTGGGCCATCTGGCGCATGAGGAAGACGCGGAAGCCGTGCGACGCGTTATTGCAGACTATTTGCAGCACGAAATTCCTGCAAATACCTGAACTTACTACACTTTAGCCATCTGTCCCCGCGGGGACACATCTAAAATCCCGATATATTGCTTAAGCATCCCCATCCAGCACCTTGAGAAAGGCAGTTACTGCCGCCTCAAGCTTTTTGCGTTCAACACCGCTGAAATCGCGCGCAAGGCGCAGCTCCAGCCGACCGTCCGCAACGGTACATTTTGCTTCGCCTTCGGGGCGGGCCAAACGGAATGTCGTCTTGGCCTTGCGGGTTACAGCGCCCCCTGCCCTGCCGCGCTGGCGTTGCTCGGCTGTCGCGGTCAAATAGGCGCTCAGCGCTGTCATTTCCTGTTCAGATGTCCGGTCTTTCTCAGCGTCCAACAGGCCCTTTAACACAGGTTTGCTTTCGGGCAATTCATCCAGCTTTTTAACCACCGCCAATCCCAACGCGCGGGGTATCGCCTCCACATGCCGCAGCGCGCCAGATGTCTCTGCCAGCAGGCGCACAAAATGTTTGATGTAGCTGCGCTTTTGCCGACCCGCCGACGCATACAGCAATTCAACCGCTTGATCGTAACTCTCAAGCGTCGGTTCTTGCATCTTATAGCTCATGGCAAGCTGCGCCATCTCGCCAAAGGACACCCCCCGGCGCACCATATTTTCGTCCACCATCCGACGGTATAGGCGCAACATGTCCTCGCCGCGTGCGTTGATCCCCGCAGGGATGCGCGCGAATGCCTCGTCGCCCGTCTCTGCAAAAAGCTCCTGAAACGCGGTAAAGCGGCGGAACCCCTGGATCAGTTCATACCCGCCTTCGACCGGCTCAACCCGGATAGGGTTGCTGAGCCCGATCTCGGCAATGGAACGCTTTAGCTCGTCAATTTCGGCGTCCCTGCCGGGCGCACGGTCACGGGTCAATTTGCTGGTGCGCACTGAATCCAGCGGGATCAGATCAGTGATCAGGCCCGCCTTTTTCAGCCGCACATGTTCATGCGCCAGCGCGTCATTTTCCTCGCGGATGGCGGCCTCTGCGGCTTGGCGGGCGTTCAATGCCTGCGCGTTCTCGGTGATTGCAGCGGCCATCGGACCGCGCCGCGCCTCGGCTGTCCCCGCGGGGACAGATGTGTCTGCCTCGACAGTTGCATCGTCAAAGTTAATGTCGAATACGCGCTTTTTCTTGCTCATGGCCGATCCTCCAGCGTGTCCCAAGCGGTTATAAGGTGGCCCTTGAATTCATCATAGGCCTGATCGAAAGACGCCCGCGCGCGCCGCCAGGTTTCGCGCGTCATGTCGCGGTAATCAGTTTCGTAAATGGAACTAAGGAACCTGCCAGATTGCTCAACCGCGCGCGTCATCTCGATTGGGTGTTCCGCCAATCTGTCGCCAAAAACCTTGACGAATGCCTGCTGCATCGCACGGTGCAATTCATTGTTGGATTCGAACCGCGTCAGCAGGAACCGCACATCGGCAAACACCTTGGGCAGGGTCAGTGTCCCCGCGGGGACAGCACCGCCAAACCGCTCCAGATCCTCCAGAGCCTCGGCAAGCTGACCGATGAAAGACGTCGTGGAATCGTATTCCCAATAGCCGGGACCGGACGGGATATAGAGCACGTCAGCAGCAAAAACCGCGTTCATCGACTGATAACCAATCGCAGGCGGGCAGTCGAAAATGATCATGTCGTAGGCATCGGCGGGCAGCGCATCAAGGTAGCGGGACACAGCCGCAAAGAACGACCATTCGGGGTTCAGATGCCGGTATTGCGCGCTGGCAAACTCCACAAACGCCGCGTTGGCACAAGAGGGCAGGGCGTCGATGGTCGGCCAATTTGTCGGCTTGATAAAATCGGTGACGCGCAGGTCGGCCAACCCCATGTCGGTGATCTGCGCGGGCAATTTGCGTTGGGGCAGGGCGGCGCCACTTTCGGCACCGCGCGCGGCGGCGTTCATCCGTTCGGTTTCGCGGATCAGGTCGCGGGCCATGACCCCCCAAACGGTATATTCCTCGCTCACATCATTCAGACCCATGGAATGGCTCAGCGTGGCTTGCGGATCAAAATCAACGACCAACACCCGGTAGCCATCAAGAGCGGCGGCATGGGCAAAATGCAGCGCGACGGTCGATTTACCGGCACCGCCTTTGAAGTTTGCAATCGCCGCCCGGATCGCGCGTTTGCCTTGCGGGCGCGTCGGCATCAGGGATTTGCGATTTACCTTCAGGCGGCGGCGCAATTCGTTGATCTCTTCGAGGGTGTACCAATGTTGGCGGCCTTCTTCTTCGGTCTGGCCTTGGGGCAGGGACGGGTCCGCCGCCAATCGCCCGCGCAAGGTAGACTGGTTCACCTTAAAGATCAGTTCAGCCACTTCCCAACTGGAAAACCGGCGCAGCGTCTTTTCATTCTCGGGTGAAAACGTCTGCTGCCGGATGAACCCCTGCATCTTGAGCGACTGCGCCTGTAGCTTTGCCAAGTCCTGATGTGTGAACATATCTGCCTCTTTTTGGTGGTGTCCCCGCGGGGACAGTCGGTTTTTCATGCGAGCCTTTTTCACAGGACGCTAATTCTTGTACATTTGGTATTTACGCCTAATTTGCGAAACAAGTAAATTGCGTTAATGTAAGAAAGGATTAGAAAAACCCAGTGCTTGCTGCGAATCGGATAACCCGCATCAGGCAACGCCCTTGCTTGGAAATAATGGGACATGAATTTTCTGAGAAGGCCCTAATAGGGGACATAAGTCTCTGATTAGGGGACAGCTTGTGTGACCTCCTTTACCTATCTTACCAGATATTTCTATCTGAGTGAGGAAGGATCAAGGCACGGCAACCGCTTAAGCCTTGACAGAATCGCAGCTTTGGACGCAAATCAGGGAAGATCAGGCAATAGCGTTGAGTTTGCATTCAATGTGGCTGAATAAGACAATCAGACCGGAGAGTTTGGGCGAGGCGTTGCGACTATATCGCAGAATAGGGGCGGGCAAATGCTCATTAACAAACTTGCGGGGCCGGGGGCCTCTGCGCGCAAATACGATGTGATTACGGCGCTTGGGGCGCATGCATTGTCTTTGGGCAAACATGACCAGCGGTTGATCCTGCGACTGATCACAGTTTTGACAGCGCGTTACAATTGGGCGCGCGATGAACTGTCGATGGGCCAGCGCGAGATTGCGCAATTGTGGTCTTGCGACACGCGGACGGTAAAACGTGAACTGGCCAAGCTGCGGGGCTTGGGATGGCTGGTGGTCAAGCGTCAGGGCGCGCGAGGGCGGGTCACGACCTATGGTTTGGATGTGAATGTGATGCTGCGTGCGACCCGCGCGATCTGGCCTGCGATTGGTCCCGACTATGTTGTACGACTAGAGGCAATGCCTGAACCCACAATTGTGCCGTTTCCGGTGAAGGGCGTTGTGACGCAGCCGGACCTGTCTGATGCCAGCGAATGGGGATTGGCGCGCGCGATTTTGTTCCAGCAGGATGCGGGCCGGTATGGCGCGTGGCTGCAAGCGTTAACGCGGGCCAACAGGGCAGGGGGGCGTTTGACCCTCAAAGCACCCTCGCGGTTTCACGCCGCCTATGTGCAGACGCATCTGGAGGGGGTCGTTCTGGCGGCTTGCCGTGCGGTGGATGACACGGTCAGCGGCATTGAGATCATCGATTAAGCGGCGGGTGGCCGGGCAAAAGCATTGCCCGACCTTGCGACGTCATTTCCGGCGCACTGTGTCGATCATCAGTTGCACATTTTCCGGATCGGCATCGGGCGTGATGCCATGCCCGAGGTTAAAGATGTGCGGACCATTGGACAGCGCGTCCACTATGCGCCGCGTTTCGCGCACCAGATCATCGCCACCCGTGACCATATGCGAGGATTTCAGGTTGCCCTGCACGCAGCCACTTGGTTGCACATGTTTGGCCGCCCATTCCGCCGTGACCGCATCATCAATCGCGATGCAATCAGACCCGATGGCCGCATGCGCGCCCTCGTAGCGTTCATTGGCACCGCGCGGGAAAGCGATGACCGGAATGCCGGGGTGCAGCGCTTTGATCTCGGACGTGATGCGTTTCATAGGTGCGATAGAGTATTTGTCGAAATCATCGCCTTTCAGCGATCCCGCCCAGCTGTCGAAAATCTTGACGACTTCGGCGCCCGCTTTGATTTGTTCGGACAGATACAGAACCGTCGCGTCGGTGATCCGCTCCAGCAGCGCTTCGAACACGTCGCGGTTGCCGTCTTTCAGCGCATGCGCAGGCCCTTGATCGGGGGTGCCGCGACCGGCGACCATGTATGTGGCAACAGTCCACGGCGCACCGGCAAAGCCAATCAGCGTTGTTTCCGCAGGAAGTCCGTTCGACAGGATTTTGACTGTCTCGTAAATCGGGTTCAGCGTGTCGTGAACGGCGTGAACGGGTTTCAGCGCGTCAACCTCGGCCATTGTGGTAATCGTGGACAGGCGCGGTCCTTCGCCGGTGACAAACCACAAATCCGCGCCCAAGGCTTGGGGGATCAGCAAGATGTCGGCAAACAGGATCGCGGCGTCAAAGCCGTAGCGGCGGATCGGTTGAAACGTCACCTCGGCGGCCAGTTCGGGGTTGTAACACAGCGACAGGAAATCACCCGCTTGTGCGCGTGTGGCTTTGTATTCGGGCAGGTAGCGCCCCGCTTGGCGCATCATCCAGATCGGTGGGGTCGGCAGCGTTTCGCCGGCAAGCGCGCGCAGGATCGTTTTATCTTTGCTCATCGGGGGTCTTTCTTGGCTTGAGATGTTGGGTGCATCATGCTTTTTCTAGGGAAGCGATACAAGAGTTGTCAGGCAAAGTTTACAGTAGTACCAACAGATATGATCCAGAATTTACCCACCCCGCAGAATCCCCTTAATATTGGCACCCGTGGGTCTCCGCTCGCTTTGGCGCAGGCGTATGAGACCCGCGAACGTTTGGCAAAGGCATTTGATCTGCCGTTTGACGCGTTCGAGATTGTTGTGATCAAAACGACAGGTGACAAAATTATTGACCGCCCATTAAAAGAGATCGGCGGCAAGGGTCTGTTCACCCGCGAGATCGAAGACGATATGCTGGCGGGCAAGATCGACATCGCCGTGCATTCGATGAAGGACATGCCAACGTTGCAGCCTGAGGGGCTGATTTTGGACACCTATCTGCCACGCGAAGATGTGCGTGATGCGTTTATCTCGCCGCGCGCCTCGGGGTTGGCTGAATTGGCGCAAGGAACTGTTGTTGGCACCTCGAGTTTGCGGCGCAAAGCGCAATTGAAATTGCGGCGACCTGATCTGGAGGTCGTGGAGTTTCGCGGTAATATGCAAACGCGTTTGCTGAAGCTGGATCAAGGGGTTGCGGAGGCGACTTTCCTTGCGATGGCGGGTTTGAACCGGTTGAAAATGGATCACGTGCCCAAGACTGCGATTGAAGTCGAGACGATGTTGCCTGCCGTGGCGCAGGGTGCAATCGGGATTGAGCGGCGCGTGAATGACACGCGGATGGCGGATATGCTGGCGGCGATCCATGACGGACCCACGGGTCAACGCCTGGCGGCGGAACGGTCGTTTCTGGCATCGCTGGACGGTTCCTGCGAGACGCCAATTGCGGGGCTTGCGGTCTTGGAAGGGTCAGACATCTGGCTGCGCGGCGAAGTGTTGCGGCCAGACGGGTCAGAAGCGATTGACGATGCGGTGCGCTGTCCGATCGAGGATGGTGCCGCAGCAGGCCGTGAGATGGCGTTGAAGATGCTTGCGCAAGCAGGCGAAGGTTTCTTTGACTGGCGGCACTGATACGCCCTTATCGCGGCGCCTTGCGCCATGCCTTGGCGGGAATAGCGATCTGTGTCGGTTGGCGCGACAGCGTCGGTTGCGGGGCGAGAGGCAGGGGAAGGCGCCATTCTGCCTCGACCCCGTTTGACAAGCGCCGGCCGCCTGCGCATTCAAGCAGCTTTTGAATGCCGACATTGTCACGGTGGATCAGTGCAACAAATGCTTTGATCCCGCGCGCATGTGCGACGCGGGCAAGTGTGCGCAACAACATGCTGCCCAATCCCAGACGCTGGTGACTGTCGATGATGGTCAGGGCAAATTCTGCATCCGTCGGTGTGTCCTTTACGCGGACAAAGCGGGCGGTCCCGAGCGGCATGTCCTGATCCACACCAACCGATGCTGCACCAATGGCAAAATGCGCATCGGTGTTGGCTTCGGTGAATTTGTCCAGCTCTGCATTGGACAGTTCTTTGTGTGGTGCGAGGAACCTGAAATAGCGCGATTGTTTGGACAGTTTATCAAATCCGGCGGCTAACAGGCGCCGGTCGTCTGGCCCGATTTCCCGGATCAGAACGGTTTCGCCATTCCGCAAGACAGCACGCTGAGGCAGATATTCGGACATATTGCTAACCAGACCCCCCTTGGGACTGCCGAGGCTCCGGAGGATCGCGTTACGGCCACCGTGCGGCGGTCGTCAGGCGACCGCGTGGCTGATCGCGCATTGCTTCCACAGGGCGGACAGCGCATCTACCAGATAGGCGATGTCCTTGTCGGTGTGCAAGGGAGAAGGGGTAAAGCGCAGACGCTCTGTGCCTTTGGGCACGGTGGGATAGTTGATCGGCTGCACGTAGATGCCCCATTCGTTCATCAGATAATCCGCCAGCATCCGGGTCTTGACCGGATCCTTGATCATCACAGGAATGATGTGGCTGTCGTTCATCAGGTGCGGAATGCCCGCGCGGTCCAGCATCTGGCGCAATTTGGCGACCTGTTCTTGCTGGCGGTTGCGTTCAACGCTGCTGGATTTGAGATGAACAATCGAGGCCCGCGCAGCGGCGGCGACAGCCGGAGGCAGGGCTGTGGTAAAGATAAAACCGGACGCAAAGCTGCGGATGAAATCGCACAAGGGCGCGGACCCGGTGATATAGCCGCCGACCACGCCAAAGGCTTTGCCAAGGGTGCCTTCGATCAGGGTGATGCGGTCGGCAAGGCCTTCGCGTTCGGATACGCCACCGCCGCGCGGGCCGTACATGCCAACGGCGTGGACCTCGTCAAGGTAGGTCATCGCGCCGTATTTTTCAGCGACTTCAACGATCTGGCGGATCGGTGCGATGTCACCGTCCATGGAATAAACGGATTCAAAAGCGACAATTTTAGGGACATTGGCGGGCAGCGCGGCAAGTTTGGCTTCGAGGTCGCGCCAGTCGTTGTGCTTCCAGATCACTTTGGCCGCGCGGGAATGGCGGATGCCTTCGATCATGCTGGCGTGGTTGCCTTCATCCGACAAGATCACGCAGCCTTCCAGACGGCTGCCCAGACAAGACAATGCGGCCCAGTTGGACACATAACCGGAGGTGAATAGCAGTGCGGCGTCCTTGCCGTGCAGATCAGCCAATTCGGCCTCTAGCAGCAGGTGATCGTGGTTCGTGCCGGAAATGTTGCGTGTGCCGCCCGCGCCTGTGCCGGTGCGTTTGACCGCCTCGCACATCGCGTCGATCACAAGAGGGTTCTGGCCCATGCCAAGGTAGTCATTCGAGCACCAGACAGTGACATCACGTTTTTCGCCGTCGACGTGGTTGGAGGCGCGGGGGAATTTGCCGGCTTTACGCTCCAGCTCGGCAAAATAGCGATAGTTGCCTTCTTCTTTGAGCGTGTCGATCTGGCTTTGGAACAGGGTGTCAAAGTTCATGGGTCTTGTCCTTGGCGTAGTTTTTTGGGGCGAGTGTCGTAGGCGCATCCGGTAACATCCAGCGCCACAGTTTTGCGTCAGGCAGCGGAACCACCATCAACCAATGTTCAAGCGCGGCCAGTGCGGCCAGCGCGGTGAGAAGCGCGAAGCCAACAGCGGCTTCGGGCGTTGGGGCAACGATCAAGCGGTCGGCAAAGCAGACTGCGGTGATCGACAGAAAGGTGACGCCAACGGGAAAGGCCATCGTAATGGGCCCTTGGCGAAAGTAGCTTTTGAGGTGCTGCAAGGGCAGCGGGACGAATTCGGTATTGATGCGCGGCACGCCGAAAAACAGGTTCAGCTTGGCAGAGATGCGCGCGACGAACAGGATCAGGTAGGTCCAGAAAGCCACCGTATTTTCCGCGCCATTCGTGATGTTGAGGAGGACCAGCAACGCGAACAACAGCAGAACTTCGTGGTAGCTGACGGTGTGCCATGCCCGGTTGAAACGCGCGGGCCCCGTAAGATGGGCAGGGCAGGGGCGGCGTTCGGGGCCGGTGATCACACCGGACAAAAACGCCAGTTCGATCCAGCCCCAGATCAGCAGCGTGCTGACGAAAGCCACATAGATATTCACCAGTGTCGGTGCAGTGGAGGACACGACAACCCCGGCCACACCAAGCGCCAAGATCGGCACACTGAGGAACACATTACGCCCATGGGCCACACCGTTGGGTGCATCTTTGGAACGGGTCACATCCCCCCCGTCGGCCCGCCGCACGATCAGCAGGATTGCACCGGTGAAAAACCACCAGGCAAACAATGCAAACAATGCTGCGATCCAAGGGGAGGTCATGATCATCCTTAGTAGCTTGGCTCAAGATGCGGGCGCGCAGGCACCACATTCTTTTTCGCGGGAATGGTGTACAGCGCGACAAAGGCATAGGCCGCTTTCGCCATGCCCAGACCCCGGTAAATCGTGCCACCGATGCCGCCACGCGCCTTGCCTGCGGCCACCTGACGGGAGGCAGCTTCCATCCGGTCGAGGTTTGGACGCCAGCGTTTGTGGCCGATGTCGAGGGTCATCGGGAACACCTGCTTGGAAATCTCGGAGGTCTTGCGGAACACTTCCTGTCCGTACCACGTGGTGTCGACGCCAAGCGCCTCGTGGAACAAGGGGCGCTGGTGATCGCGGACCCACATGGTGGAGTAAACGGCGGTCAGGAAAAACTTGATCCACAGCTTGTTCGTGAAGCTCTCCGTCAGCTTGGGGTCTGTTTTCAACAGCAGGGCGAAGGCTTCGCCGTGGGAAAACTCGTCATTGCACCATTCACGGAACCATTTGAAAATCGGGTGAAAGCGCATCTCGGGATGCTCTTCGAGGTGGCGGAAGATCGTGATATAGCGGGCATACCCGATCTTTTCGGACAGGTATGTCGCGTAGTAGATGAACTTGGGGCGGAAGTAGGTGTATTTCTTTTGCTGGGTGAGAAAGCCGAGGTTCACACGGATGCCTGCTTCGCGCAGCGCGTCATTGATGAAACCGGCATGGCGGGCCTCATCGCGGGCCATCAGCTGGAACAGTTCGGTGATGTCCTTGTTGGACCCGCGCCGCTTCATTTCTTTGTATAGAACGCAGCCAGAGAATTCAGCGGTGCACGAGGAGATCAGGAAATCGATGAACTCGGCGCGCAGCTTTGGCTCCATGCCGTCCCAATCGACATCTTCCCATGTGTCGTTTTTCTTGAAGTGGCCCTTGTTCGGGTCCGCCTTCATTTTGTTGATCAGGATGTCCCAATCTTCGCGCACGGACGACACGTCAATCGCGTCCATCTCGTCAAAGTCGGTGGTGTAGAAGCGCGGGGTCAGCAGCGTGTTCTGCATCGCGACCTGCGTGGCCTGCTCTGAGGTGATCATGCCATTATCAAGCGCATCTTGTGCGGCAATGGCCTCATCTGCGGTATTGGCAAAGGCGGAGTGGCTGGGGGCGTTCATGACATCACCTCTTCACTGAATGAGAATTCGCACAGTTCCATAAATTCGAAATCGCCTGTCCAGCGGGTCCAGATTTGTTCAACGGTGCTGGCGCGGGTGATGGTGGCGGTGCGGTCCTCTTCGATGATCTCACCGTAGGGGGCCATGATCTCGGCGCCGTGCACCAGCACGCTATCACCGGGGTTTATGGTCGCGCCATTGTTGAATTTGACATGTGCCGACAGCTCTTCAAAGCGGTGGCTGATGGTGACGGTACAAGGCGCCGTTTCGCGTGTTCTGGTAAAAAGTCCCATGAGTTTGTCCCTTTAGCTAAGTTTCAATCAAGCAGCCTGGCGAAAGCTGCGATGTTGTCGGGGCCGTATCCGATCAGTTCGATGGTCAGGCCTGTGGCGGGGTCGATGATAACGGTGTGCCCATTGGCTTGGCGGACCAATCGCAGCGGCGGGTTGCCTGCAACGCCCTGAACCTTGCGTTCACGGCTGACAGAAACCCATATGACGTCGATAAAGCCCGCTTTGTTCATGAAAGACCATGCGACTTCTTTGCCCGTGGCATCCTCGACCACGACACCGCCTGAGCGGGCACCGATAAGGGTGATGGGCATTTCTTTGACGACTTCGCTGACGGTAGGCACACCGCGCATCGGTTGGTCGGTGATCTTGGCGAATGACACCATCGCAAGCGTGGCAAGCATCAGACCAAACATCGTGACGACCAGAAAGCGCGGGACCATATCGCGGTCGCGCATTTTCATCTGGTTGGCGAGAGAAGATGTATATTCAGCCATGTCGATTACTCCGCTGCGATTGCGTTTTGCGCAGGTGCGCGGGTGACTTTTGGTTCTGACACGCGGGTCTCTGCAGCGTCGGCAAAGATTTCAGCAACGCGGGCGGCATCAGGGATGGCGCGGAACGCAGGTTGCGTGCGTGAGAAATGCCAAGGGCGCGTGTGCGGCCATGTCATCATGTAGCTGATGCGGGTTTCGCCGATCAGTTCAAACGCAATGGTGCCAAAGCCCTTTTTACCGACAGAGGCATTGGCGTTGCCGATCTGCACATAAGGCAGGTTCAGCGTCATGGTCAGGGCGGCACCAATGCGCATCGCGGCGCGTTTGTTGGTCAGGGTATAGACCGTGCTGCGCGCCTGTGCTGTGGCCATCCCGTACAGAATGAGACCAGCCAACGCACCGGCGACGATAAAGGGAACCCCGTGCAACAGCGCCTCGGAAAACGGGACAGAGGCAGAAGACACTCCAACCCGCCAGAAGGCCAGAAACGCAAAGTACCCCAGTACCCAGTTCAATTTCCAGGCTTCGCGCGCCAGACGGAGGCTGTCTGGTTTGCCTTGCCACAGAATATGTTCGCCTTCGGGCAACGCCTCTGGCAATCCGGGAACGGGTTCGAATTTGAAATCGTCGTGGTGCATTGGTCTAATCCCTGATTGTGTTCGTGGTGCGGGCCAGCGGCTAACAGGCCCGCAGTTTATGGTTTAAAGCAATGGCTCTTCGCGGGACGGATCGGCATACATTGTGCCGCCGCCGAAGTAGGCCATGATTTTCTCTTCTTCGAGCAATGTGACTTCTTCGGTGCCTTTGATCGTCGGGATGTCTGCCATGTTCTTGGCATAGAGCGAGCGGATCACGACGCGGTCACGTTTGATACGGGCAAAGTTCATCGGGATCAGGCGCGTTTGGCCTGTGCCTTCGGGGTTCAGATCCATGGTCATAAAGCGCACCAATTGCTCTGGCACGTCGATCCACATGTCTGTGATGCGGCCCACGACTTCGCCGTCACCGGTGACGACAGGTTTGCCGCGCGGGTCGGTGCCTGCGGACACTTTAAAGTCCGGCAGCGATGCCATCGGCTTGATCTTGATGTGGCCGTGGCCGTCAAGTTCAGGCAGATCGCGGCGCGGTGCCCATGAGGCAGGTCCAACACCGTCCAACATCGGGTCACCCGTCGGCACATAAGGCGAACCGGCTGCCTTCGACGTGCGTTGCAGCGCCAGAACAGGGCGGTCGCCACGCTGACCGGATGGCACAGTTACCGTGCCACGGCCATGCGGCAGGATGAATGATTTGTCTTTTGGAACCGGAAACGGACCCTGGTTTGGCGCAGGCGCACCATCGTCTGTCTCGAGCGGATAGCCTTCGCGCATGTTCTCGGTTTGCAGGTAGTAAACCAGACCTGCGAAGAAGATCCAAAAGAGCCATATTGCGGCGCTCGCTAGATCAAAGTTTCCAAAAAATTCTGTGCCAACCATTGTTTAGTCCTCCGTGGTGGGTGTGTCGTATGTGCGTGTCATGTCGGAAATTCAGCGAGGCCCGTCGGCACCGCAGTTTGTTCAGTAACGGGGCGGACCCGGACCAGTGGTCCAAGCGCGATGAGCGTGACAAACAAGAGGCCGATCTCGATGTGGTAGACGACCGAGTAGCCCGTTGTTGCCGATTGCAGCGCCTCGCCCAATGCGCCGCTGGTGGCCAATGCGTTGACCGCATCGCGCAATGCACCGCCGATAAAGATCGAAAGCCCTGCGGCGGTTGCCTGTGCTGCACCCCATGCGCCAAGCGCCAGACCCTTGCCCGCGGTGCCGCTGGTTTCCAGAGACATTGCGGAGGTGAGGGTCGATACCGCGAACAAGCCGCTGCCCAATCCGATGCCGAATGCGCCTGCGAAAAACAGAATCGTGCTGTTCATCGGCGCGGCAAAGATCACGGCGCTAAAGGCGACAAGCCCCACCAGAAGGCCACGCGCGGCCATGCGGTAGGGGTTGATCAGCGCCTTGAGCCAACGCGCGGCAAGGCCAAAGCCCAAAAGCGCGCCAACCACCCACATTGCCGTTAGCATCGTGGTGGCAGAGACCGACAGGCCCAGAATTTCGCCGCCGTAGGGTTCCAGCAGAACGTCCTGCATGTTGAATGCCAATGTCCCGATGAAAACCACGACCAACAGGCGGCCCGCATCGGACCCTTTGGTCAGATCGTTCCACGCGTCGCGGAATTTCGGGCGCGGTGCGTCACGCTCTGCTTTGGTCATGGGGGTGACTTTTTCCTGTTTCCACAGGGCAATCACGTTAAGCACGATGGTCACAACAGCCGCCCCTTGGACGACCTGGACCAGACGCAAAGCACTGAAATCAATCAGCAATGTACCAATCAAGACGGCAGAAACACCCATGCCGATCAGGAACATCACGTAAAGCAGTGCAACAACCTGGGGCCGTGTTTCATCGCTGGCGCGGTCAGCGGCAAGCGCCAGACCGGCGGTTTGGGTCATGTGCATGCCCAAACCCGTCAGCAGAAACGCAAGCGCCGCGCCGACCTCGCCCGCCCAATCGGGACCGGCGACCTGATCGCCTGACAGCAACAAAAGACCCATCGGCATGATGGCCAGACCACCGAATTGCCACAGTGAACCAAACCAGAGATAGGGAATGCGTTTCCACCCGATCGCTGAGCGATGGGTGTCAGAGCGGAACCCCAACAACGCCCGAAAAGGCGCGACCAGCACGGGGATCGCGATCATGATGGCGACGATCCACGCCATCACGCTGAGTTCGACAATCATGACACGGTTGAGCGTGCCCAGCAGCATGACAGAGGCCATGCCAACGCTGATCTGGAAAAGCGACAGGCGCAACAATTGCTTGAGCGGCAGTTGTTCACTGACCGCATCCGAGAAAGGCAACATGCCCAGCCCGAGGTTTTTCACATAGTTGCGCGAGACGATCATGGACGGAACTCCAATGCGTTGGAGATGTAGAAACCCGATGTGACTCGTTCGACATCGCGCAGTTTGCCGGTCTTTAGGACATTTGCGATGCGTGCAGGCGAATGCGGGATCATCGTGGGCGAACGGTCATTGCGCGGGAACAGTTTGCCGATGCGCCACATGGCCATCAGCAACGGCGTGCGCGGGGCTACGGTAAAGATCATGGTGTTGCGCAAACGGGGCGCGAGACCCTCAAGGATCGCGGCAATATCCGTGGCAGAATAGTAGATCATGCTGTCCATCGCGACGACATGATCGAATGTGCCAAGGCGTTCGTTCAACATGTCGCCGGCGCGGAATGTCAGCTTGTGATGCAAGTCGTTGGGGGTGCGTTTTCGTGCGATATCAACCAATTGAGGGGAAATATCGACGCCGATCACGTCAGCACCGCGCGCGGCCATTTCAAACGCCAGCGCGCCGGTGCCACAGCCCGCATCCAGGATACGCTTGCCGGTCAGATCGGCGGGCAGTTGGCCAAGGATCACATCGCGCATCCGGTCGCGGCCCGCGCGCACAGTTGCGCGGATACCGGACACAGGGGCGTCTGATGTCAGCTGCTCCCATGTTCTGGTTGCGGTGCGGTCGAAATAGGTCTCAACCCGCTGACGGGTTTGGACATAGCCGTCGCTTTTGGGGGCGATGGCCGTGTCCGGTTGAGAAAGGGCGTTGCCGTCTAACATTAATCGAAACCCAGCAAATCAAAGATTTCACGATCTGGCAGGGATTTTGGTGCCAGAGGATCGGTGCCGGCCCAAAGGGTTTGTGCCAGACGGATGTACTCGGCCTGAACCGCTGCAATCTCGTCATCCAACTCCATCTCGAACAGCGTCTTTTTCTTGAGACGCGAACGGCGGATGGCATCCAGATCGGGCAGGTGGGCCAGACGGTTGAAGCCCACGGTTTCGCAATAGCGGTCAACCTCGTTGGTGTCTTTGGACCGGTTGGCCACACAGCCCGCAAGCCGCACTTTGTAGTTGGTTGATTTGGCTTCAACGGCGGCGATGATCCGGTTCATCGCATAGATGCTGTCGAAATCGTTGGCGGTCACGATCAAAGCGCGGTCCGCGTGCTGCAAGGGCGCGGCGAAACCACCGCAGACCACGTCACCCAGTACGTCGAAGATCACCACATCGGTGTCTTCCAACAGGTGGTGCTGTTTCAGCAGCTTGACGGTTTGACCCACGACATAGCCACCACAACCCGTACCCGCTGGCGGTCCGCCGGCCTCAACGCATTTCACGCCGCCGTAACCTTCGAATACGAAGTCCTCGGCGCGCAACTCTTCTGGGTGGAAATCGACCTCTTTGAGGATGTCGATCACGGTCGGGATCAGCTTGCCGGTCAGCGTGAAGGTGCTGTCATGTTTGGGATCACAGCCGATTTGCAAAACGCGTTTGCCCATCTTGGAAAACGCCGCAGACAGGTTCGACGAGGTCGTCGATTTACCGATGCCGCCCTTGCCGTAGACGGCAAAAACTTTTGCGCCTTCGATCTTGTCCGCGTTATCAAGCTGGACCTGAACGGAGCCTTCTCCGTCTTGTCCACGTCCGAGCATCGGAATGCCTTTGTCAAGTGGGCTCATGATGTTATCCCTTTATATTCAATGTGTAAGGTCATTCGGCTGCAATGCCCTCTAGTTGGTCTTCGATTGCGTCCGCTGCGGTTTGCAGCGCTGCAAGTGTTGCGTCGTCAGGTTGCCAGTAGTTGCGATCAGATGCTTCCAGCAGGCGGTTGGCCATCCGCATGGAGGCTTGCGGGTTCAGATCGGCGAGGCGTTTGCGCATCTCTTCGTCCAAAACGAACGTCTCGGAGAGTTGCTGGTAGACCCATGGATCGACCTTGCCCGTCGTGGCGGACCAGCCGACGGTATTGGTGATGTTCGCCTCAATCTGGCGCACGCCTTCGTGACCATGCTTGAGCAGGCCCTCGAAATATTTGGGGTTCAGATTGCGGGCACGTGTTTCCAGCGCGACCTGATCCTGAAGCGTGCGCACGGTGGCACCGCCACGGGTCTGGTCGCCGATATAGATGGGCGTGTCATTGTTACCCTTGGCGCGTTTGACCGCAGATGCGATGCCGCCCAGCGTGTCGAAATAATGGTCAACAGTAGTGACGCCCAGCTCGACAGACTCGAGGTTCTGATAGGCCAGATCAACATTGGCGAGGGTGTTTTGCAGCAGCGCGCTTTGCTGGCTGGTCTCACCATCAGTGCCGTAGGCGAATGATTTGCGGGCCTGATAGGCGTCGGCCAGTTCGCTTTCATCATCAAAGCTGGAGGTATCGACCAGTTGATTGACGTTGGAACCATAGGCACCTTCGGCATTGGAGAACACGCGCAGGGCTGCGGTTTTCATGTCGCCGCCATGCTCCGCCATATAGGCAAGCGCGTGCTGGCGGATCGGGTTCATACTCTCCGGCTCGTCCGCCATCGCGCATTGCAACGCGGCATCAGCCATTAATTTGGTTTGCAATGGCAGCAGATCGCGGAAGATACCGGAAAGCGTGACGATCACATCAACACGGGCGCGACCGAGTTCCTTAAGGCTGACCAGATCGGCACCACACAGACGGCCATTGCGGTCAAAACGGGGTTTAGCGCCCATCAGGTTCAAGGCCTGCGCCATCGGTGCGCCGTTGGATTTGATATTGTCGCTGCCCCAAAGCACGAGCGCCACGGTGCGCGGCAAGGATTTATGCGTCTCGATCAATTCCTGCGCCTGAA
>JAFMHE010000281.1 GCA_017854675.1 Paracoccaceae bacterium
TGTGCCGATGTTAACGTGTGGCTTGTTACGTTCAAACTTTGCCTTTGCCATGGTAGTGGCTCCTTGTATTTTTAAAGACGGTGCGCATGAGTGCACACCCTACGGGTTGGTGTAGGGTGCGCCTTTACGGCGCACCGATGTATTAAGCGAATTTGGCCTGAATCTCGTCTGAGATGTTCTGTGGCACGCCTTCATAGTGGTCAAACTGCATAGAGAAGTTCGCACGACCCGAAGACATCGACCGCAACGTGTTGATGTAGCCGAACATGTTGGCCAGTGGCACAAACGCTTCGATAGCGATTGCGTTGCCACGTGTATCCTGTCCCTGAACCTGACCACGACGTGAGGTCAGATCGCCAATGATGCCACCTGTATATTCTTCAGGAGTGACAACTTCGACTTTCATGATCGGCTCAAGCATCTTGGCGCCCGCTTTGCGCATGCCTTCGCGCATACCCATACGGGCCGCGATTTCAAACGCCAGAACAGACGAGTCAACATCGTGGAACTTACCGTCGAGCAAAACCACCTTGAAGTCGATCACGGGGAAGCCAGCCAATGGGCCACTGTCCATGACAGAATTGATGCCTTTTTCAACACCGGGGATGTATTCTTTTGGAACGGAACCACCAACGACGCGGCTTTCGAAAGAATAGCCTTCGCCCGGCTCTGTCGGCATCAGGATCATCTTCACCTCGGCAAACTGACCGGAACCGCCGGACTGTTTCTTGTGGGTGTAGGTGATTTCAGCTTCACGAGAGATCGTCTCACGATAGGCAACCTGTGGCGCACCGATGTTCGCCTCAACCTTGAATTCACGCTTGAGGCGATCAACGAGGATGTCGAGGTGAAGTTCACCCATGCCTTTCATGATGGTCTGACCTGACTCCAGATCAGTCTCAACACGGAAAGACGGATCTTCGGCAGCCAAACGCTGAAGGCCGATGCCCATTTTCTCTTGGTCAGCCTTTGTTTTGGGCTCAACCGCGATCTCGATCACCGGATCGGGGAAGGTCATCGTTTCCAGCACAACAGGATCGTTGACCGCGCAAAGCGTGTCACCGGTTGTTGTGTTCTTGAGGCCTGCCAACGCGATAATGTCTCCCGCGAACGCTTCGGTGATTTCCTCACGGTCGTTGGAGTGCATCATCATCATACGACCGACGCGCTCTTTGTTGCCTTTGGTGGAGTTCAAAAGCGTGTCGCCCTTGTTCAGCACACCAGAGTAAACGCGCGTGAACGTCAAAGTACCGACGAAGGGGTCGTTCATGATTTTGAACGCAAGGCCGGAGAACGCCATGCTATCATCCGCGCGGCGCGGAATGCTGCGTGTTTCTGTCTCATCACCAGGTTTGAAACCCATGTAATCAACGACGTCCAGCGGGCTGGGAAGATAGTCGATCACGGCGTTCAACAACGGCTGGACGCCTTTGTTTTTGAACGCGGAACCACACAGAACCGGAATGAATTTGATCGCAAGAGTACCTTTGCGGATCAGCGAACGCAGCGTATCCACATCAGGCTCTGCGCCGTCCATCAGGTAGTTTTCCATCGCATCGTCGTCCATCTCGACGGCGATCTCGATCAGCGTTGCACGCCATTCGTCGGCCAGATCCTTCAGCTCAGGGCGAATCTCGCGCTGTTCCCAGGATGCACCAAGATCTTCACCGGCCCAGACCCATTCTTTCATGGTCACCAGGTCGATCATGCCCTCAAGCTCTGTCTCGGCACCGATCGGGATCTGGATCGGCGCAGGGGTCGCACCTGTACGGTCCTTGATCATCTTCACGCAGTTAAAGAAGTCCGCGCCGATCTTGTCCATTTTGTTGACGAACACGATGCGTGGGACTTTGTAACGGTCGGCCTGACGCCAGACTGTTTCGGTCTGTGGCTCAACACCGGCGTTTGCGTCAAGAACAGCAACCGCACCATCGAGAACCGCCAGTGAACGCTCGACTTCAATGGTGAAGTCAACGTGGCCGGGCGTGTCGATGATGTTCATCCGGAACTTTGTGTCGGATGTTGCATCCTCTGTCGGCTCTTCCTGACGCTGCCAGAAAGTAGTCGTCGCAGCGGACGTGATTGTGATGCCGCGCTCCTGCTCCTGCTCCATCCAGTCCATCGTGGCCGCACCATCGTGCACCTCACCGATGTTGTGGGATTTGCCTGTATAATACAGGATGCGCTCGGAACATGTTGTCTTGCCGGCATCGATGTGGGCCATGATGCCGAAGTTGCGATAGCGGTCTAGCGGATAGTCGCGTGCCATTTTAGTGCTTCCTCAGAAGAATGCTTTAAAAGGGTCAAGGGCCCGGCGTATCCGAGCCCTGATCTTGAAGTCAGGAAACCTGACGTAATTACCAGCGGTAGTGGCTGAATGCTTTGTTCGCATCGGCCATCTTGTGCGTGTCTTCGCGCTTTTTCACAGCGTTACCACGGGACTGGACAGCGTCCATCAGCTCGCCTGCAAGGCGCTCTTCCATGGTGTTCTCGTTGCGTGAACGAGCCGCTTTGATCAACCAGCGAATGGCCAGCGCCTGACGACGCTCGGGGCGTACTTCGACAGGAACCTGATACGTGGCACCACCAACGCGGCGTGAACGTACTTCAACGGAAGGCTGGATGTTCTCCAGCGCTTCGTGGAACACCTCGATCGGGGCGCGCTTGATCTTGTCTTCAACGCGGGTCATCGCATTGTAAACGATTGTTTCGGCGACGGATTTTTTACCATCGATCATGAGGTTGTTCATGAACTTGGTCAGGATCAGATCACCATACTTGGCATCTGGCAGGACTTCGCGTTTTTCAGCGGCGTGGCGGCGTGACATCTTATTGTCTTCCTCTTGGACGGGTGGTGCGCATGAATGCGCACCCTACGGGTGGATGGGTAGGGTGCGCATTCATGCGCACCGCTGCTCAAATTACTTAGGACGCTTGGCACCGTACTTGGAACGACGCTGCTTACGATCTTTAACGCCTTGCGTATCAAGAACACCGCGCAGGATGTGGTAACGCACACCGGGAAGGTCTTTTACACGACCGCCGCGGATCAGAACCACAGAGTGCTCCTGAAGGTTGTGGCTTTCGCCCGGAATGTAGGAGATCACTTCGAAACCGTTGGTCAGGCGAACCTTCGCAACTTTCCGCATGGCGGAGTTGGGCTTCTTAGGAGTGGTTGTATAAACGCGCGTACAAACGCCACGCTTTTGCGGGCACTGCTCCAAGTGCATGGATTTGGAGTATTTGCGCTTTGGCTGCCGCGGCTTGCGGATCAGCTGTTGGATCGTTGGCATTCCGGTTTATCCCCGTTCTGTCGTTCATCATGCGGGGGCTTTTGGCCCGCGCGGGTTCAATTCTGCGAACTTGACCTTTGACAAAGCAAAAGCACCGCAACGTTCCCGTACCGAGGAAAACGCATGCGGTGGGGCTACAGAGGACCGGGTCAGCATTAGACCGGATCTTGACCACTCAAGTTATGATTTCGATTGGCAAGGTATTAACCCTGCGACCGAGATAGCGGGCGTATAGGGGATGCATTGTGAGGTGTCAACAGGCCCCTGCCCGCTTGCACGGGTCAATCCGTGCTGCAATGGTAGACCGGACCATTTGTGCGCACCTTAAGGCTGAAACCCCATGCAAGCCATCGGCATCTGCCGCTTTTCATATCCCGGTGACGGCGGGTTTCAGGTGGCCCATGAAACGTTACAGGACCGCACTGAATATCTCTATGCGCCTGCCCGCATGGCAGAACGTTTTGCCACATTCGAAACAATGATGTTACCGCCGCTGCGCGCGCAAACCGACAGCGATTTTCAGTTGTTGATCGTGATTGGCGACAGCCTGCCCGCCCCCTATCGTGACCGGTTAGAAGCCGCAGTCGAAGGCATGCCGCAAGCTCTTATCCGGGTCTATCCCCCTGGCCCGCACCGAAAAACCATGCAAAACGCCATCAACGCGGTGCGCGCCGAGAGTAAAGAGCCGTGTCTGCAATTCCGGATGGACGACGATGACGCGGTTGCCTGCACCTATATCGAACGTCTGCGCGAGGTTGCATTGGATGTAGCAAGCTTTGCCGCCAAGCAGCGCCACATTGCGATTGATTTCAACCAAGGCTACATCGCGCGCCCGTCCGCAAAGGGCCTGAGCGTTGCACCGACCACCAGCCCTTACACAGCAGCAGGGTTGGCGTTGATGCTGCCGCCAGACGTCCGCCTGAG
>JAFMHE010000282.1 GCA_017854675.1 Paracoccaceae bacterium
CACCATGCGACAGATAAATGTCGAAATCCCAACCGGACTTCGACGCGTTCTTACCGACCAGACCTGCGTCATAGGCCTCGTCAATCGCCGCCTGAAGCGCCTCTTTCTCGCGGATATACTCACCACGGATGTAGATGTAACAGGCATGCGCATTCATCGCGAAAGACGCGATCAAACACCCCTCAATCAACGTATGCGGATCGTGGCGCATGATCTCGCGGTCTTTGCACGTACCGGGTTCGGATTCGTCCGCGTTGATCACCAGATAGGCAGGCCGTCCGTCGCTTTCCTTGGGCATGAACGACCATTTCAGACCGGTCGGGAAACCCGCGCCACCGCGACCGCGCAAACCGGACGCTTTCATCTGGTCGACAATCCAGTCGCGGCCGTTCTTAATGATACCGGCTGTGCCATCCCATGCACCGCGTGACATCGCGCCCTTTAGGCTGCGATCCCCCATCCCGTAGATGTTGGTGAAAATGCGATCCTGGTCTGCAAGCATGGCAGCTATCCCTTACGTTGTCTCTCAGCCCCCTGAAGGACTGGTTAATCTCTTTTGTCAGCTTGGCGGGCTTGCCACATCTGATAAATTACCACCATCGCCCATATCAGCGCAGCTAACGCGGCAAAGTCGAACAGAAACACATATCTGCCCGCCAGCCCCAACTGTGGCCCCAACCAATTCGCGCCCAGCCAGATCAGCATGGTGCCTGCAATGACCAGACCAACGGTCTGACCTTTGCGCGCCAATGCCTTATCGCTTTGTTCACTCATGGATAGGGCTCACTGGTTACTTCTTTTTGCGTGCCGAAAACTCGGTTTCGCCACCTTCGGCAAGGGTCTTTGCCTGCGACATCCAGTCGTCCCGCTCAATCCGGCCTTTGAACCGCAAACGGCTATCGACCCACGCAATCTCTGCGCTGCTCCATTTGGCAACTTGGTCAAAGTGGTAAAAACCCAACTCGTTCAACGTCTGCTCAAGCTTTGGTCCCACACCGCTGATCAGTTTCAGATCATCCGCCGTTTCACCGGCGCGCGGGCCTTTCAGCAACTCGGGCTGTCCCTCGTCTACGGGCTCTGTGGTCTTGGCGGGTGTCGCAGCTTTTGCAGGTGCCGCCTTCTTCGCGGGCGCTGCTTTCTTGGCAGGTGCCGCTTTCTTTGCAGGGGCCGCCTTTGCCGCAGGCTTTTTCGCTGCCGGGGCCGCTTCCCCCTCGTATTTCCAATCACCCTTGCGCGCAGCCAGCTCGGCTTGACCGGCAAGCGGTTGGCTTGGCTTGATTTCGACAGGCTTTTCGGGCGCCGGAGCGGAGGCAAAAGAAGACGGCGCTGTCGTCGCAGCTGCGGCTGGTGCGCCACCAGAGGTCGCTGCACTTGTCGTCGCCGCACTTGCCGTCGTTGCACCCGTCGTCGCAGCAGCAGCAGCTGAACCACCCGCACCCGCCGCGTCACGGCTGTTGGATTTGCCACAGGTCAACAAACCCATAATCACAGCCACAACCGCCGCAATCACGACGCCCGCAAATACGGCCTGCGTGAATTCATAGTCTGCAATCACATAAAACACGCCGCCGAACATGACGCCCGCCAGAAATCCCATGATGCAGCAGCTGATCAGGCAACTAAATCCGCCATTATTCTCAGACATAATCGTTTCCTCTCCCGTTGGCCGGGATTAGCCCCGGTCCTTGTATGTGCCACCCTTGCTTGCGCGCTTGGAGAATTCGGTCTCCTCGCCCGCCGCCAGCTTCACCGCTTGCGCGACCCAATCGTCGCGGCTCACGCGGCCTTTAAAGCCTTCAAGGTTCTGATCCACCCAAGTGACCTCTTCCGCGCCCCAATTGGCAACCTGGTCGAAATGGTAAAATCCCATCCCGTTTAGCATGGTTTCCAGCTTGGGACCTACACCCTTGATCATTTTCAAATCATCAGCCCCCGATTTACGCGGTGCTTTCAGAGTACGCGGCTTTTTGCCGGGGCTGGATGGCTCTACTGGCTTGCCGGATTTGGCCTGCACGTCGGGCTTCTTCGGCTTCGGCGCGACACTGCCAATCTCGGGTTTGGCCTTGGCTTTGACACCGGGTGCTTCGCCTTCGGTCGCCGCATGACCATCAGAAGCCGCACCCACGGTACGCGGAGCCGCATCTTCTGTCTTGCTGCGCCCACCCTGCGCGCCGTCGGGACCGCTGGGTGGCATCATATCGTCACGTGCGGCTTTCGCCGGCGCAGCATCCGCATTCGCGCCCTTGCCCTGCCACGGCATCAACAGCGGCACTTCTGTGCCGTCAATCCGCTTGACCGTGTCGCCGATGTCCGTCGCCAACTGCACGCTGGCATTATACTTGGTCCGGCCGCTGTCGTGTTCTTTCAGACTGGTTAGCCCGCTCAACGGTTCCGCAGCAAAGCGGCCATTTTGTGATCCCGGCGTCGGCACTTGGCCCGCCGCCAGATCATCAAGCAACGCGACCAGTTTGTCCGCCGTCAGATCCTCGTAATAATCCTTGCCGATCTGCGCCATCGGCGCATTCGCGCAGGCACCCAAGCACTCGACTTCTTCCCACGAAAACTTGCCATCCGCGCTCAACGCATGCGGCTGATCAGCGATTTTCTCTTTGCAAACAGACACCAGATCCTCGGCCCCGCAGATCATACAGGTCGTCGTGCCGCAAATCTGGATATGCGCAATGCTGCCCACAGGCTGCAACTGGAACATGAAATAGAACGTCGCCACCTCAAGCCCGCGAATATACGCCAGCCCCAGCATTTCCGAAATGTGCTCAATCGCGGGACGGGTCAACCACCCTTCCTGCTCCTGCGCACGCCAAAAAAGCGGAATGATCGCACTGGCCTGACGGCCTTCGGGGAATTTGGTCATCTGCCCTTCGGCCCATGCTTGGTTTGCAGGGGTGAAAGCAAATGTTTCGGGTTGGTCTTTGTGGAGGCGGCGTAGCATTAGTCGATCTTCCATTCATTGTAGTCGGCAGCGCAAGCTGACTTGAGAACGTTACTGCTTGCAATCAAAGCAGCAAAATATGGCTTGCAATCGTAATTTCGATCTGGAGTACGGCAAGAAATTACATCTGAATCCAAATCAGCCAAGGAAATGCCACCAAGAAACTCCTCAAGTAAATTATCGACATCCAAAAGTGCCGCATAATATTCCTGACCAGCAACAATATCCAAAATTTGCCTATTAGCACCGACACTGATTTGCAAGTTCGCTAGATTCTCCTTCCGCTTTCGCGCTCCAGGAGTGGATGTATCAACAAACTGAAGTCCGGCACTTGCATAGTCATTCACTAGAGAAATGCACATCTTTAACACTTCGAGACGTTCAGATGCCTGCGCTTGCACCGGGAATAGCAAAAGAAACACTAATGCAATCCTCAGTTTCACCGGTCAATCTCTCCAAACACCACGTCCATGGTTCCGATAATCGCCGCAACATCCGCCAACTGGTGACCCTTGGACATGTGATCCATCGCCTGCAAATGCAGGAACCCCGGCGCGCGGATTTTGCAGCGGTAAGGTTTGTTCGACCCGTCCGCCACCAGATACACACCGAACTCGCCCTTGGGCGCTTCAACGGCAACGTAAACTTCGCCCTCGGGCACGTGGAACCCTTCGGTGTATAGCTTGAAGTGGTGGATCAGGCTTTCCATGTTGGTCTTCATATCGGTGCGGCTTGGCGGCGTGATCTTGCCACGGGCAAGGATATCGCCCTTGCCTTCGGGTGCGCGCAACTTCTCAATCGCCTGCTGGATGATATGCACCGACTGGCGCATCTCTTCCATGCGACACAAATAACGGTCATAACAATCGCCATTCTTGCCCACAGGCACCTGAAACTCGAACTCGTCATACAACTCATAAGGTTGCGACCGGCGCAAATCCCACGCCAGACCGGAGCCGCGCACCATCACACCAGAGAAGCCAAAATTCAGGATGTCTTCTTCGGTCACAACGCCAATATCGACGTTACGCTGTTTGAAAATCCGGTTCTCTGTCAACAAACCGTCAATGTCGGGCATAAAGCCGGTCATAAACTGCTTGGACCACGCTTCAATATCATCCAGCAACGCGTCTGGCAGATCCTGATGCACACCGCCGGGCCGAAAATACGCTGCGTGCAAACGCGCGCCGCAGGCCCGCTCGTAGAACACCATCAGCTTTTCGCGCTCTTCAAAACCCCACAGCGGCGGCGTCAGCGCGC
>JAFMHE010000052.1 GCA_017854675.1 Paracoccaceae bacterium
ATGGGATGCGCCGTACCCATGGCAATCGGTGCCAAACTGGCTGCCCCTGACGTCCCTGTCGTGTCATTCTCCGGAGACGCCGGTTTCCTTATGGTCGCCGGAGAGTTGAGCACCGCCGCAGAGCTGAACGTCGCACCAATTTTCGTGGTGTTCGTCGATGCCTCGCTTGCATTGATCGAGAAAAAGCAGCGTGAAAGACAGCTCAGCAATACCGGCGTTGATTTCATGAAACACGACTTTGCCGCGATCGGTAAGGCGTTCGGCGGGGCGGGCGTCACAGTCCAGAGCCGGGCAGAACTAGAGATCGCGTTGCAGGACGCAATGGCTGCGGATACCTTTAGCGTCATTGCCGCGATTATTGAACGGGGGGCTTATGATGGCCGCATCTGACATGCCCAAGGGCGCGCTTGACGGATTGTTCGTGCTGGACCTAAGCCGCATTTTGGCTGGTCCGACATGCACGCAATTGTTGGGAGATATGGGCGCGACTGTGATCAAGGTCGAAAACCCGATTACCGGCGGCGACGACACGCGCGGCTGGGGGCCGAATTATGCCCGCGACACCGACGGCAACGCGACCGACCTGTCGGCGTATTTCATGGCCGCGAACCGTAACAAACTGTCGATCTCTGTCGATCTGGCCGATCCCGAAGGCCAAGCAACGCTGCGCCATCTGGCAGCACGCGCTGATATCGTGATCGAGAATTTCAAACCTGACGGTCTGGTCAAATACGGGCTGGATCATGCGACGCTGTGTGCAGCGCACCCTGCCCTCGTTTATTGTTCCATCTCTGGGTATGGCCAGTATGGCCCGAACCGCAACCAACCGGGTTATGACCTGATGGCCCAAGGATTTGGCGGCATGATGTCGATCACCGGTGATCCTGACGGAGTGCCGACCAAAGTGGGCGTCGGCATCGCCGATGTGATGTGCGGTATGTATGCCACCATCGGTATTCTTGCAGCATTGCGCCACCGCGACCAGACGGGCGAAGGCCAGCACATTGATCTGTCATTGGTCGATGCCTCAATGGCGTGGCTGATCAACGAGGGGACAAATTTCCTGACCTCCGGCAAACCACCCGTCCGGCGCGGCAATGCGCACCCCAACATTGTGCCCTATGATGCGTTTGAATGCAGCGACGGGCATTTCCTGCTGGCGGTCGGCAACGACGCGCAATTTACGCGGTTTTGCGATGCGCTGGATATTCCGGACGTCGGACGCGACCCGCGTTTCACAACCAACCTTGGCCGGATCGAAAACCGCGAGGCGCTGCTGCCCGCGATCACGCCCGCCATGCGCGCCCTGCCCAAAGCAGAGATCATGCGCCGCCTGCAAGCGGTCAAAGTACCCTGCGGCCCGATCAATACCATCCCCGAGGCATTGGGGTCGGATCAGGCACAGGCGCGCGGTGCCGTTGTTGAAATGACGCGGGCCGATATTGATCAAGGGTTGGTCCGCTTGCTTGCCAATCCGCTGAAGTTTTCGGCCACGCCGGTGCAATACACCCGCCCGCCCCCGCGCTTTGGGCAGGATACCGCCGAGGTTCTTGAAACATGGGGACCAAAGCCGGACGCCTAGGTTTACCCATTCCACCCAAAAACCCGATTTTGTGCATAGATCCGCCGAATTTGCCTGCCGAACCGGCAGGGAACTGCATCAGAGTTCACGAAAGCCACGGCGTACTTCACGACTGCGTGTGAGCGTGTCCACAAGCGGAATTTGCCTGCTACACACGGTCAAACGCCACAGTTTTGGCCGACAGTTTCGGAAGGTTATCCATCATGAACACAGACATTTGTTCCGCCCCGGTATCGTTGCAGCACGCCGAAACCCTTCCTCATTGGAACAATATGGTGCGCGCGTTTTTGGCACATGGTGCCACGACGCCGCAACACTTGGGCACAGTGCTGGAGGCCGAGCCAGACTTTGCCATGGGTCACGCCGTGCGCGGCTTGTTCTGTCTGATGGCCGGCCGCGCAGAGATGTGGCAGGTGGCCGAGGACGCACGCACAGCAGCCCATTCTGCGCGTCACGCTGGCGCAATTACCAAACGCGAGGCGGGATGGATTGACGCGCTGGATTGTTGGCTGGCCGACAGTCCGACAGGCGCGATTGCCGCGTTGGAAACCGTCTTGCGTGACGCCCCCCAAGACACGCTGACCGCCAAGGCCAGCCACGGCATCCGGTTCATTCTGGGCGATGCGCGCGGCATGCGCCGCTCGGTCGAGCGGGTGTTACATGCCCACGGGCCCGACCATCCGTTGCGCGGATATCTGCTGGGCTGTCATGCCTTCACGCTGGAAGAAACCGGCGAATACGCAGCAGCAGAGGCAGCAGGGCTTGAGGGTCTGACCTATGCCCCTGATGATGCATGGGGCCTGCACGCTGTGGCTCACGTCCATGACATGCGCGCGGAACCTGACGCAGGGATTGCGTTGATAGAAAACAACGCGCCTGCATGGGACCAGTCCAACAATTTCCGCTATCATGTGTGGTGGCACAAGGCCTTGCTGCATCTGGACCGAGGTGAACGGGACGTCGCATTGGCGCTATATGACAGCCAGATCCGTGCCGACAAAACCGACGACTACCGCGACATCGCGAACGCGACATCCCTGCTGATGCGGCTAGAGCTGGAAGGGATGAACGTGTCAAATCGTTGGGATGAGTTGGGCGCACTGGCTGAAAACCGCATTGATGACGGCTGTATCGTCTTTGCTGATCTGCATTATCAACTGGCGCTATCTGGCGCCGCAAAAGGTGCCGCGTCCGAGGCGATGCTGGCGCGGTTTGCCCGCGATGCCAAGCAATCGGGCGATATGGCCACACGTGTGGCCGACCCCGGAATGGCCGCGCTGACGGGATTGAACGCCTTTGCCGAAGGACGTTATGGCGATGCGTTCATGCATATGGCGGATGCGCGCCCAAAAATGCAGACAATCGGCGGATCACATGCGCAACGCGACGTGTTTGAACGCATGACCATTGACGCAGGGCTCCGGTCAGGCCATCTCGACCGGGCAGAGCAAATCTTGCTGGAACGTCTGGCCCTTCGTGATGGTCACGAGGACCGATACACCGCCACAAGATTTGATCAATTGTCGCGCGCGCGGCGCATTCCCGCGCAGTAATATCGGGACGCCGCACAAATAATGACCCTTGCTGACACCACGACCCAAATTCCGTCCCGCCCCGTCACCGCCTTAGGTGCCACAGGTGCGCGCGTCCGCGACCTGCGGCTGGATTTCTTTCGCGGGATCGCGATGTTCATCATACTGATCGCCCACACGCCGGGCAATTTTCTGACCTCGTGGATTCCGGCGCGCTGGGGTTTCTCCGACGCGACAGAGATTTTCGTGTTCTGTTCCGGCATGGCCAGCGCAATTGCGTTTGGCGGCGCATTCCAGCGTGCAGGTTGGTTTCTGGGCACCGCCCGCGTGCTGTTCCGCGTATGGCAGGTCTATTGGGCACATGTCGGGCTGTTCTTTGCCACCCTTGCGATGACGGTCTATCTGACTGATCTGGACATCACGGGCCGCAATTACTGGGGGCAGCTGAACCTGTGGATGATGTTCGTTGAAAGCGACAAATGGGACAATTCCAACATCCTGCTCAGCTTTATGACCCTACGCTATGTCCCGAACTACTTTGATATCTTGCCGATGTACATGATCGTTCTGTTGATGATGCCCATCGTGATGTGGCTGAGCACGATCAACCTGAAACTGGTCGCGGCCTTTGTGATTGGCGTCTGGTTGATGGGGCAAACCGCCCTTTTGGGGCAGTTTGGCCTTGCCCATCTGCATCTGGAATTCCCCGCAGAGCCATGGTCAGACCGCACGTGGTTCTTTAACCCCTTCGGCTGGCAGTTGATCTTTTTCACCGGCTTTGCGTTCATGCGCGGCTGGCTCCCGAAACCGCCCGTCACCCCCACATTGCTAGCCCTTGCCGCATTCATCGTGATCGGAAACGTCCCGCTTAGCAGTATCGGCGTGCGCGAATTCGGCTTTGAATGGGCGCGCGACTGGCGCGAGGCCTACAAGCCGCTGATCGACAAATCCGACTTCGGCATCCTGCGCTATGTGCATTTCCTCAGCTTGGCCTACCTCGCTTGGGTCATGGCGGGCGACAAGGGCAACAACCTGCTGCCACGCGGCGCTAGTGCGGTGGCACGCGGCTGGACTGTGATGCTGGGCGTGATCCTGAAAGTTGGACAGCAAAGCCTTGCGGTCTTTGTTGTCAGCATGTTCACCGCCCGCGTGATGGGTTTTGCGATGGATGTGATCGGGCGCGATACCGCGACCAGCCTGCTGGTGAACCTTGCGGGTTGCACCGTGCTGGTGATTGTCGCCTATGGCGCAGGCTGGTTCAAATCCCAGCCATGGCGCGTGAAGGTGTCCGCATGATCCGCCGCGATGTCCTGAAATCCCTTGCGGCTTTGGCCGTCGTGCCAGCAGCGGCGTGGGCCGAGGAACCGGGGCTTCGTCTGGGCGATGCGCCCCTACCCTTTGATGCGCAAACCGTCACCCGCCGCGCCCGCGACTTGGCTGCGATGCCCTATCAGCCGCGCCCGCAAATCCCCGAAAGCTGGCGCAACCTAAGCTACGACGAATACCGCAAAATCTGGTTCGATGCCCGCAACGCGCTTTGGGAGGGCACCGATACCCCCCAGCGGGTCGACGTCTTCCCCCCCGGCCTTTATTTCCCGCAGGCAGTCGCTTTGCATGTCGTTGAAGACGGAACAGCGCGTAGTGTTGGGTTTGACATGGGCGTGTTCGACACGACCGACAAATTCCCGAACGTCGAGATTGACGAAACGCTTGGCTATTCCGGCCTGCGCCTGCGCGCGGAACTGGAAAAATCCGGCATATTTCAGGAATACGCGGTCTTCCAAGGCGCAAGCTACTTCCGCGGCATTGGTACAGGTGAGATTTACGGGCTTTCGGCGCGCGGTCTTGCACTGAAAACCGGCGATCCGATGGGCGAGGAATTCCCCGACTTCACTGCCTTCTGGATTGAAACACCAGCCGATGGCAGTGACACCATCGTCCTGCATGCGCTTCTGGATAGCCCCTCTTGCACTGGTGCTTACCGGTTCGAAATTACCCACGGTGCGGTACTCGAGATGAAAGTCAACGCGACCGTCTTTGCGCGCACCGACATCACGCATCTTGGCATCGCGCCGCTGACGTCGATGTTTTTGTTCGATGATACCATGCGCCAGCGGTTCTCGGACTTTCGCCCTGCGGTGCATGACAGTGACGGCCTGCTGATCCACAATGGCGCGGGCGAGGTCATCTGGCGACCGCTTGCCAACCCCGTGAACCTGCAAATCAGCGCATTTTCCGACAACAATCCGCGCGGCTTTGGCCTTTTGCAACGCAAACGCCAGTTCTCGGACTTCAACGATCTGGAGGCGCTTTACCACAACCGCCCCGCCGTCTGGATCACCCCCGGCGAGGACTGGGGTCAAGGTGCGGTCACGCTGGTCGAAATTCCTGCCGATCTGGAAATTTACGACAATATCGTCAGCTATTGGCGCCCCGCCACCCCTCTCAAGGCAGGCCAAGAGCACCAGATGAGCTATACCCTGCATTGGGGCGCTGACCCGGTTGCAGCCACCGCAGACGTGCCTGTCAAAGTGCTGAATACCGCAACGGGCGGGCGGCCCGAAGGCGGCTTGATCTTTGCCATCGACTTTGCGGATGGCCCGGATGTGCCCGATGATCTGTCTGCCCTCGAGATCATCCTGCGCTCCAACAACGGCACCACGACCCCCGGCATTGTGCAACGTAATCCCGAAACCAATGGCCCGCGACTGGCGTTCACTTTTATGCCCGAGGATGAAACCTATGCAGAGTTCCGTGCGCAACTGCGCCTGAACGAACAACCCCTTAGCGAAGTCTGGCTGTACCGGTGGACCGCTGCATGATCGACGCGCGCCCCTACGCAGCCACCACCGCGATGCCCGAACGGGCGCCACTTGCGATGGCAGCACAGGATTTCAAAGCGCGTCCAAAGGCCCGTCAAGCTGCCGCTGTGCCAACCGTGCAACGACGTTCTTTCTGGCGGTTGGCCGTTTTCGGACCTGCGGTGATTGGCACGGCGCTGCTGGTGTACGGCATTTATGGTTGGCTGGCCGGTGCGGGGATGACGGGACTTGAATGGGCCTTGCTGACGATGATTGGCGCGACCTTTGTTTGGGTCACATTGTCGGTCAGCACAGTGGGTGTGGCAATTGCCGGTCTAGTTGCGCGGTCGGACGCGGACATGCGCGACAAATCACAGGTCGCACCGATCAACGTGGCCTTGCTGGTTCCGATCTACAACGAAGTGCCTTGGGACGTTTTTGGCAACGCTGTTGCGATGCTGGAGGATCTGGACCGCCGCGAAGGTCCGCATCACTATACCCTTTTCGTCCTCTCTGACACGCGCGACGAAGCGATTGCCGCTCAGGAATGGCAGGCGTTTATCCGGCTGCGCGCCCAAGCGCCCGCGCGCATCAGCGTTCATTACCGCCGCCGGTTGACAAATACAGACAAGAAAGTCGGCAACCTGCTGGACTGGATTACCGGATGGGGTGCCGCATTCGAGGGGATGGTCGTGCTAGATGCCGACAGCCTGATGACGGGCCGCGCGATTGAACGGTTGGCAAGCGAGCTGTCACGCGATCCTGACGCCGGGCTGATACAAACCTTTCCGATGCTGATCGGCGCACAGACGCTTTTTGCCCGGCTGCAACAGTTTTCCAACATCGCCTATGGCTGGCTTTTGGCCGAAGGTCTGGCGCTCTGGTCGCGCTCTGAGGGCAATTATTGGGGCCATAACGCGATCATCCGCACGCGGGCCTTTGCGGATAGTGCGGGACTGCCGCATCTGACCGGGCGGGGACGCGATGATCTGATCCTCAGCCATGACTTTGTAGAGGCGGGCCTGTTGCGCCGCGCAGGTTGGCGCGTGCGGTTTTTGCCCCGCGTCACCGGCAGTTTTGAAGAAACCCCCGGCACGCTGATCGACCACACTTTGCGGGACCGCCGCTGGTGTCGTGGCAATCTGCAACACCTGCGCTTGCTAGGGACCAAGGGCCTGCATCCCGTATCACGCTTCCATCTTTTTCATGGCGCGGTCGCGTACCTTTTGTCGCCTGCGTGGTTCGTGCTGCTGGTCATCTGGGCGTTACTGGGCGTGGACGCCGAAACAAACGTGATCCGCTATTTCAATGAGGCCAATCCGCTCTTTCCCGATTGGCCCCCCGCCATGAGCCATATCGACAGCGCCGTGTTCCTTGTGATCATGTACGCCATGCTGTTGACGCCCAAGATCGCAGGTGCTGTGATCATTGCCGCCACCCCCAAAGCGTCGCGTGTCTATGGCGGTCGGCTCGCGTTCTTTACGGCGTTTATGATCGAGGTTGTCCTATCCGTTGCCTATGCGCCCATCATGATGATCCAGCAGACCAAAGCGGTGCTGCGCGCCATTTTCACCAGATCAGAACCTTGGGCCCCGCAAAAGCGCGATGCGGCACAATACCCGCTGATGACATTGGTGAAATTCCATTGGATCGAGACACTGCTGGGTTTGCTACTGCTGACAGGTCTGCTTGCCGGTCTCATATCGCTTTGGTTGCTGCCCATCGTGTTCAGTCTGGTGATGGCTGTGCCGCTATCAGCACTGTCCGCGCTTAACATCGCGCAACGCGCACCCGAAGGGCTGCGCATGGACAGTCCCAATACCCTCCGCGAACCCGGCATCGTGACGCGCGCCCGCGCTGCACGGGCCAAGGTCAAAGACCAGATCTTGAGCGCCGAGAAACTGCCGGCAGAATGAAGCCAGAAAAAAACCGGCGTAGTACCCGGTCGTTCTAAGTCGAGTTCTGCAATTGATCGTTAGGGTTGGACGACCGGCAATCCTGCCTTCAGCCATCCCGGTCCGGCCCCTGATCCCAACATACCCTCTGGCACGTCAATGATCTTGCTGAAACCGGCGGCTTGCAATTGCGCGCTCAAGTACGCCGACCGCACCCCCCGCGCACAAATCAATGCGACAGGCGTGTCCGTCTTGCCATCCGTTTGTGCCAATAACGCATCAATGAAATCACCGCGCCGCATGTCAATTGGCACAGCACCTTTGCCGATACCGGTTGCTGCCCATTCATCGGGCCTGCGGATATCGACCAAAGTGATCTCGCGCGCCTCGGCCGCGCGCAACGCCTCTGTTACGCTCAGATCACCGCCAGCAACCTGAGCGGACACATTGAACCAACGTGCAGATCCGACCGCGGCCAGCGTCAAAATCCCTAGACCACCAAGGATGAAACCCCGCCGCGCAATGCGCGACGAGGCTTTTTGCCGGACCTCTGGCGAGGGGGAGCCAGAGGGCTGGCTCATTTCAGCGGCGCGCTGCTGCTGAATTGCGGGATCGCGCGATCTGATCCGGCATCAGGCTCAATCGCGGGCCAATTATTTTCGGCAAGGTCGATGTTGCCGGGAATGTTCTCTTCCCAGAAACCCACGACGTTCTTGGTGATGTTCAGATACAGCTTGTCGTCCACGATGCGCCACAGGTTCGGATTGCCCGGCACCTTGCCGCCCTTGGACACACCATAAGCGCAATGCCCGTCATATTGGGGCGCATATTTTGCGGGGTTGGCTGTAAACTGGTCGCGGTTCGCCTCGGACGAAAACGCGAAAGTCGCGCCGTTATATTCAGCCGTGATGGCGGCATTCCCCGGAATTGCTGCGGTCTGCGCGGTGCCGACGGCACTTTGCGGCAGATCGAAATAGGCCACAACATCATAACCCGATGCGGCATAGCCGGTGCCGTCGACATATTGCTCGCCCGCAAAGGCTTGGCCCGCAAAGGCAAGTGCGGTCGCAGCGGCAGCGAGTGTGAGGGTAAAGCGGTTCATGGTCGTCTCTCCAGATGGTGTGGCGTTGGGATCAAGCTAGGCGCAAGCCTGCGACAATGCACCCCACGAGCGCGTGACCTCTCAGCACCGTGACCATTCTGTGAGGAACCGCAGCTAATCCGCCCTGATTATTTCAAAATGGGCGGTTTTGAGGGGTCGGAACCCGGTGGCATGCGCGGCGTATGTTGCAAGCCTTCGCCCTGTGGCAGGTCAAAGCGCAGCCCCACCTTTGCCAATTTCGCCACCACAGCATCATTGGGCGCAAAGAAGCCCACGTCCATCGCGCCCGCCTCGATCCCTGAAAACGTCAGCGCCTCTGACGCCGCACGCACCAGTGCGTCCTGCGCGCGCGGAATGGCACCAACAAAGGCCAGCAAATGCCCGCGCCCGCCGCCCGTATAATCAACCGCAACCAAAAACGCGCCTGCCGCCATGCCCGTTGCAGTGGCCAGCTTTTCATCAATCGCCGTGATCAGGGTTTCGGGCAGACCTTTGGGCGGCAAGACCTGTGCGATGCGCGCCTCGACCTCTCCCGCCTCTTGGGCCAGCGTATCGCGCAGCCATGCCAAAGCACCGGCTGGCAACAAGATCTCGGATGGGGCCACGCCCAGATTAACGGCCAGCCCCAGATCCTGCCCGTCCAGCATCTGCGCAATCGCGCGGCCCGACAGGGCGACATAAGGTGCGGGCTGACCTACATAAGCCGCCAAGCGTTCGGCCCTGTCAAAGACCAGCACATATCCTTCGTCCAACAGAACGGGGGTAACCTGATCTGCGTCGGGTTCCGCATCCAGCAGCAGATATAGCTCCACATCCGCGATGCGTTCATAGAACCGCAAGCGCATTGCATCATCGCCCTCAGCGGCCATCATCGCGCTATGCGCTTGATCCAGGGGGGTCTCATCCATCATGCAGCACCTCTTTCACGGCCGCTTGCAGGCGCGGCACCACGTCAATCTCGAACCACGGGTTCTTTTTCAGCCAACCGGTATTGCGCCACGACGGATGTGGCAAGGCAAAGACACCGGGCGGATGGTCGCGCCAACCCGCAACAGCGTCTGTTACCTTGGTAAAACCCGGTAAATGATAGCGCATCGCGTGTCCGCCAATCAGAACTGTCAGGCGCACATCCGGCACCATAGCTAACGCCGCTGCCCGCCACGTGCGCGCGCAGACAGGCGGTGGTGGCAGGTCGCTGCCCTTCGCATCATAACCGGGAAAACAAAACCCCATCGGGATAATAGCAACCTTGCTACGGTCATAAAACTCCGCATCATCCATCCCGAGCCAGTTGCGCAACCGCTTGCCAGAGGCATCCCAGAACGGTGTATTCGCCTCGTGCACCCGCAACCCCGGAGCTTGCGATGCGATCAGGATTTTTGCACCCGGCGCGAACCACACAACCGGATTGGGCCGGTGGCCCGTCGCCGTTCCGGCAAACCGGTCTGCACACAAAGTGCAGCGTTTCAGATCATCGCGCATGTCCGTCATCCGGGGTCAGATACATCATCATCGCAACAATCCAACCCTAAGGTCTGCAAAATTCATTTCGATGTTTGTCGAAATAATGCTTGCACAAATTCATCATTTCAACAATGTTAGAAATATGAAAATGAATCACACACCGATCCCGCCCCTCACGTTGGCCGCTGCCAGTTTTGCCGCCCTTGGTTCTGAACAACGCCTGCTGGTGCTGCGCTGTCTGGTGCGCGCCGGTTCTGACGGGCTTAGCATCGGGGATCTGGGGGAACGCACCGGTGTGACCGGATCAACACTGACCCATCATCTGAAACTGCTCGCCGCTGCGGGCCTTGTCAAACAAGAGCGTCAGGGCCGCAGCATCATCTGCGCGGCTGTTGCCTATGACGAGGTCAAGGCGCTGGCAAACTTCCTGCTCACCGAATGCTGCGCAGACGCAGCAACACCCGAAAAGGGGCACTCCAATGGCTGACACCACGCAACGCGTCCGAACACCACTTCGCCTGAAACCAAGCGCTTGGGGCGCGAGCCTTGTGATCATCGCGCTTGTCGCGGCCTTTGACCGCGCTGAACTCTGGCCGACGCTCACCTTCGCATCCCAAGCCCTTGCCGGAACCGCGCCCTTTATCATCTTTGCGGTTCTTGCGGTGGCGTATCTCAAGGCGACGGGTGCAGAAACGCTGCTGGCCCGTGCCTTCGAAGGCAATCCGCCACGCATGATCGTCATGGCCGCTTTGCTGGGGGGATTGTCACCGTTTTGCTCTTGCGAGGTGATCCCGTTTGTCGCGGCCCTTTTGGCGGTCGGTGCGCCCCTTGCTGCGGTGATGGCGTTCTGGCTGGCCTCCCCTCTTATGGACCCGGCGATGTTCGCGATCACTTCTGGCACGCTGGGCTGGGAATTTGCCATCGCCAAAACTATCGCCGCAGTTGGCCTTGGCATGATGGGCGGATTTGTCGTGCTTGCGACCGCCAAAACGCCGGTGTTTGCCAACCCGTTGCGCGAACGCCCCGCCGTCGGCGGATGCTGCGGCGTCAAAAAACCGTTCTCTGGCACCCCTGTCTGGCAGTTCTGGACCGAAGCGCCCCGCCGTGAGGTTTTCTCGCAGACCGCCCGCGAGAATGCGATGTTCCTGCTGAAATGGCTGACCTTGGCCTATCTGATCGAAGCATTGATGGTCCGCTATATTCCCGCAGAATTGATTGCTGGCTTGCTGGGCGGCACCGGGGTTGGCCCGATCCTGTTGGGCGCACTTGTTGGCGCACCGGCCTATTTGAACGGTTACGCAGCCGTCCCTTTGATCGACGCATTGCTGGCTCAAGGCATGGCGCCGGGCGCTGCGATGTCGTTCATGATCGCGGGTGGGGTCAGTTCCATTCCTGCGGCCATCGCGGTCTGGGCTCTGGTCAAACCGCGCGTCTTTGCGGCCTACCTTGGGTTTGCATTGATCGGCGCGGTGATCGCGGGCAGCATTTGGCAATTCATTCAATAAGCCACACAAGTTCAACAACGAAACCGGCGTTGTACATTTACATATAAATAGGGCATAAACTTATCAAAGAGGACTAATAGGCCGTTAAGACACCTCTGCTAAAGAGGGCAAACGGCCAACAGAGCACACAGCAACCGGAGCAGGCATGCTGGAATTTAACAACGTATCCAAGTCCTTTTGGACGGGGAGCCACCACAAGGTCATTCTTGACCGGGCGTCGTTTCGCGTGGAGTTGGGACATTCCATCGGTATTCTGGCGCCCAACGGCACTGGCAAGACCACCCTGATCAATATGATGGCGGGGCTGGAAAAACCTGACGAGGGGACCATCACCCGCAAGTGCAACATCTCCTTTCCGCTGGGGTTTATGGGCGGTGTGATCAGCAAGCTTTCTGCGATGGACAATTCACGCTATATTGCCCGCCTCTACGGTCTTGATCCCGACTACGTCGAGAGCTTTTGCAGGTGGGTGTGCGACCTTGGAGAGTATTTCGATCAGCCGCTCGGCACATATTCATCCGGCATGCGCGGGCGTTTTTCATTTGCTCTTATGCTGGCGCTGGATTTTGACATCTATCTGATAGACGAAGGTATGCCCGCCGCAACCGATGTCGAATTCAACAGAAAGGCTGGCGACCTGCTGCAAGAACGCCTGCGTACCACAACCATTGTCATCGTCTCACATCAACCTGAGACTCTGGAACAATTCGCACGCTCTGCCGGCGTTCTGATCGACGGTAAACTGCGGATGTTTGAAACCTTGGAAGAAGCGAAACAGCTCTATGACTACCAAACCCAAGGCTAGAAAATTCCGCATCAAACGGAATGCCCCTCCCGGTCAGACACCTGCGCTGTCCAGCCAAAGACCTGCGCCTGTTGCCGCCACGCCAACCGCCGTCGCACCAACGCCGGCAGCAGATGCGTCTGTGGCAAGCCACGCCCGCGCTGAGCCGGTTCCACCACAGGCCAGCACGGAACAAACCGGGACTGCCCCCTCGGCCAACCCACAAACGCCGGTCCCACCAGAAGCCGAAAGCGCATTAGACATCGACGCGATCCGCCGCGAAGGCCTGACAGGTCGACAATTGCGTATGGCGCGGCGCGTCGCACAAAAGCACAATTTGCCCGCAACATCAGATTTCGACGCAGTTCGTTTGTTGCGCGAAAAAGGGATCAACCCGTTTGAACGCGCAAACATGCTTGAACTTGTCGTCCCTCAGGGCGGTCCTGAACAAGGTCAGTCCGGCCCGAAAAAGATTGGCAGCATCCAACTGCCCCAGACTGTTCCGGGTTCTGGCAACAAGCTCCCCTCGGCAGGCGAAAGCCCGGCAGAAGTGCGGGAACGGGAAATTTCGCAAATGCAGCGCGAAATTTCGCAGCGACGGCGGCGCAAGCTGGGCCTGCTCCTTGTCCGTCTGGCGATTTTTGTACTCATACCCACCTTCATGGCAGGTTACTATTTCAACCGGATTGCGACGCCCATGTACGCCACCGATAGCCAGTTCCTGATCATCCAGAACGAAGGTGGCGGTGGCGCAAGCCCCTTTGGCGGACTGCTGCCCACCCAATTTGCAAACTCTGCCGACAGCATCGCCACGCAAGCCTATCTGCAATCCAAAGATGCCATGCTGCGCCTTGAGGAAGACGAAGGTTTCAAGACGCATTTTTCCTCCCCTGACATCGACGCACTCCAACGGATGAACCCCGACGCGACCAATGAAGAAGCCTACAAACTGTACAAAAAGAACGTGAAAATCGGCTATGATCCAACCGAGGGCATCATTCGCATGGAAGTCATCGCCGCCGATCCACAGGTTTCGGCTGCGTTTTCCCAGAAATTGCTCGGCTATGCCGAAGAACGCGTAAACGAACTGTCCAGCCAGAAACGGCAAGATGGCATGCGCGACGCGTTGGAAGGTTTCGCGATAGCCCAGCAAAACCGCCGCGATTCACAAGAGGCGTTGATACGGATGCAGGTGGAAAACGGCATCGACCCCGAAGCTGTCATTGCGACAATCCGCGGCCAGATCAGCACGTATGAAACGCTGCTGATCGAGAAAGACCTCGAACTGGCCGCACTGATGGACAATGCGCGGCCCAACCGGGCAAAAGTCGACGGGGTTCAGGGCGACGTGCGTCGCATCAAGGTACAGCTCGCCAAGCTCGAGGAAAAGATGGGTTCAGCCACAGAAGGTGAGGGGTCCCTGGCCGAACGCGCCGTCACGATGCAGTTGGCGATGGCAGATCTTGCAGCCGCAGACGCTGTTCTTCAAGCGTCTCAAACCGCGATGGAACAGGCCCGCGTGGAGGCCAGCCGTCAGGTGCGATATCTGACAATCGCGGTTGAACCTGTCGCTCCCGAAGAACCGACATACCCCAAGAAGTTCGAGAACACGCTTTTGACCTTCCTCGTATTCTCTGGCATCTACCTGATGTTGTCGCTAACGACATCTATTCTCAGAGAGCAAATAACGTCATGATCCATGTCCCCGTCGGTGATCTTGTCATCGGCAATGATCGCCCGCTTACGATTATTGCCGGTCCCTGCCAGCTCGAAAGCCAGGACCACGCCCAGATGATCGCCGGCGTGATGAAGGAAGCCTGCGATGCTGCAGGCGCGCAGTACGTGTTCAAGGCAAGCTATGACAAGGCAAACCGCACCTCGCTCAGCGGGAAACGCGGGTTGGGCATTGATCAGGGCCTCAAGGTGTTGCAATCCATCGGCAAAACCATCGGCGTGCCGGTTATCACTGACGTCCATTCAGAAGCGCAATGCGCCATCGCAGCCGAAGCCGTGGATATCATCCAAATTCCTGCGTTTCTGTGCCGTCAGACAGACATGCTGTTGGCAGCAGGAAATACCGGTGCCGCGATCAACGTCAAAAAGGGACAGTTCCTTGCTCCATGGGAGATGCAGAATATTGTTACCAAGATCGAATCTACAGGCAACAAGCGAATACTGCTGACCGAACGCGGAACAACATTCGGCTACAACACCCTTGTGGTTGACATGCGCAGCCTGCCGCAGATGGCGCAAACAGGCTATCCGGTGGTCATGGACGCAACCCACTCTGTGCAACAGCCCGGCGGCCAAGGCGGATCATCCGGTGGCCAGCGTGAATTTGCCCCCGTGATGGCGCGCGCGGCGGCGGCGATCGGCGTTGGTGCCATCTTTATGGAAACCCACCAGGATCCTGACAACGCGCCCTGCGACGGCCCTAACATGATCTACCTTGATCAAATGCCAAAGCTGATTGAAACCATGATGAAATTTGATGCTCTGGCCAAGGCGAACCCTCTGAAGTTCTGATACCCTCCCAGCATCCTGACCCAAGCGAGACTTTGCCGTGACCAAACCCGCCCCTACCGTGACCCAGAACACATGGGAATTTCTGCGCGATGCGATGATCACCCCCACAGGTTTCCGCGAATATGACGCCCGCTGGAAATACCCCGACGACATCAACTTGCCCGGTATCACAGCACTTGGTCTGGGCCTTGGTACGCAAATGCAGCGCCGCGGGATCGAACCTGTCATTGCGGTCGGAAACGACTACCGCGACTATTCGCTGTCGATCAAGAACGCGCTGATGCTGGGTCTTATTCAGGCAGGCATCCATGTCCGCGACATCGGTCCCGCCCTTTCACCGATGGCCTATTTTGCCCAGTTCCACCTGAATGCCCCCGCCGTGGCCATGGTCACGGCCAGCCACAACCCCAATGGCTGGACAGGCGTCAAGATGGGGTTTGAACGCCCCCTCACCCACGGCCCCGATGAAATGAACGAACTGCGCGAGATCGTTCTCAGCGGCGCAGGTGAGGCGCGCGACGGCGGCAAATACGAATTCGTACATGGCGTCCGCGAGGCTTACCTCGACGATCTGGTGGGTGATTTCAAAATGACCCGCAAGCTCAAGGTCGTTTGCGCCACCGGCAACGGCACAGCATCCGCCTTTGCGCCGGAACTCTTCGCGCGTCTTGGCGTCGAAGTGGTCGAGAGCCACAATAGGCTTGATTATACCTTCCCGCATTACAACCCGAACCCCGAAGCCATGGAAATGCTGCACGACATGAGCGCGAGCGTGAAAGCCTCGGGTGCTGATTTCGCCCTTGGCTTTGACGGAGATGGCGACCGCTGCGGCGTGGTCGATGATGAGGGCGAAGAGATTTTTGCGGATAAAGTCGGCGTCATCATGGCCCGCGATCTGGCCAAACTCTATCCCGGCTCGACTTTTGTGGCAGACGTGAAATCAACTGGCCTGTTTGCCTCCGACCCCGAACTGCAAAAATACGGCATCAAGGCAGACTACTGGAAAACCGGCCACAGCCACATGAAACGCCGGGTCAAGGAATTGGGCGCTTTGGCGGGATTTGAGAAATCCGGGCATTACTTCCTCGCTGAACCCATCGGGCGCGGTTATGACTGCGGCATGCGCGTAGCGGTCGAGATTTGCAAATTGATGGACCGCAACCCCGACATGTCGATGTCTGATCTGCGCCGCGCCTTGCCTCAAACATGGGCAACACCCACGATGTCGCCCTATGCATCCGACACCGAAAAATACGACATCCTCGAACGTATCGTTGAAAAACTCGTCGCCAAATTCAACAACGGTCAAAGTCTCGGCGGTCGCCCGATCAAAGAAGTCGTCACAGTCAATGGGGCCCGCGTCATCCTGGACAATGGGGGATGGGGCCTTGTGCGTGCCTCCTCGAACACGCCCAATCTGGTCGTCGTCTGCGAAAGCCCAAGCTCCGAGGCCGAGATGCACGCCATCTTCAAAGACATCGACACCGTCATCCGCACAGAGCCCGGCGTGGGCGCTTACGATCAAACGATCTAAGACGCCGTCTTTCTTTTTGGCTCTAAATATTTCAGGGGGTTTGGGGGACAGCGTCCCCCATCGACTTTGATTCGAATGCAGCGCAAGCTGCTCAATCTGCCAATGCAGCCTTGCAAAACGCCGCGATCAAGCCTGCGTCCTTGACCCCTGGCGCGGATTCAACCGCTGATGACAGATCAACCTGCCGCGCGCCCGTGACGCGGATCGCCTCTGCGACAGTGCTGGCATTCAGGCCACCGGCCAACATCCACGGCACGCTCCAACGCCGGTTCGCAATCAACTGCCAATCAAACGCGATACCATTCCCACCGGGCAGCACTGCGCCCTTGGGCGGTTTCGTATCCACCAGCAGTTGGTCCGCGACTTGCCCGTAAGCGTCCAGCATTGCCAGATCAGCCGCATCTGCGACACCGACGGCCTTCATCACCGGCAATCCATAGCGCGCCTTGATCGCAGTCACCCGCGCGGGCGGCTCGCTGCCATGTAGCTGAAGCATGTCGATGGGCACTTTCGCGGTCAGCGCGTCCAGAACATCATCGCCCGCATCAACGACCAGCGCAACTTTGCAAACCCCGACAGGCGTCACTGCCGCCAGCGCAATCGCTTGATTGGCGGACACAAACCGCGGCGATTTCGGGAAAAAATTCAACCCGATGTAACGCGCACCTGCATCTGCGCAGGCCGTCACGTCAGCGGGTCGCGTTACGCCGCAAATCTTGATATTCACATCTGAAGGCATCGGTTGGCGTCAGCCTGCCTCGTCCAGCAAGGCCAGCACTTCGTCTTTACCTTCATGTTTCTCGCCTTTCAGCCGCGCGACTTCACGCTCAAGGCGGCGCATTTCGCGGGCCTGACGGGCCGCCTCGGCGCGCTGGCCATACTCGCGGATCCATTCCCAAACGAAACCAACCAACAGACCGGCAACGATGCTGCCCAATATTACCAGAAACAAAGGAAGCTCGATCTGCGGGTTTACAGCAAACCAATGCGCGACCTCAGTTGGCAAAACTTTAAGCGACACCAGCGCCCGATTTGCCAAAGCAACAGATATCAACGCGATCGCAAAGACCGCGATACAGAGGTAGCGAACATAGCGCATTAACTTTTCCCGTTCAGCCTGTCCCGAAGGAGCTTGCCGGTCTTGAAGAACGGCACATGTTTCTCATCCACATGAACGGTTTCGCCCGTCCGTGGGTTCCGGCCTACTCTCGCATCTCGCTTCTTCACAGAAAATGCGCCAAAGCCGCGCAGCTCGACCCGGTCGCCTTGGGACATCGCACCGGTAATCTCGTCAAAAATCGTATTCACGATACGCTCGACATCCCGTTGGTACAGATGCGGGTTGTCGTCCGCAATCTTCTGGATCAGTTCTGATCGGATCATGGCAATGTCCCCCCCGAGATGTGTCTATTTTCTTTTTCCTACCCTCGACTATAGAAAAGAACCGATCAATCCGAAAGTGGACGGATCACGCAACATCGCTGATTTAGCCGGTAAACATGCTGATTTAGGGAGTTTTTTTCAGCACCCTCGGATGATTCCCCCCCTTTCAGTTCAAAAATTTGACCCACGCGCCCCCGTGGCAAAACCGATTCGGCCCCCGATCCACGACGCGTCATGATGCCGCGTATCCGCTGTGCCCAGCCTCAAAGACGCCCTTCAAACCGGTATCAAGTCCGATAACGTTCGCGTGGGAGCGCTGGTTTTTGTGACCATCTCTTGCCACCTTTGACGTGAACCCAGACGCCCCATCACAAAAGGATAATCCCCCATGCCCCTTCCCAGACGCCGCTTTTTAATGATGGCTGCTGCGCTGCCCGCAGTGACCCTTGTGCCTCAAATCGTTCTGGCGGCGACGCCAAGTGTATACGCCGATGATGGCATCGCCGTGGATGGCACAGACGTGGT
>JAFMHE010000283.1 GCA_017854675.1 Paracoccaceae bacterium
TGATCACCGGTTTTGACATCATCTTTTTCTGGGTCGCCCGGATGATGATGATGCAGTTCGCCGTCACAGGGCAAAAGCCGTTCTCGACCGTCTATGTCCACGCTTTGGTGCGCGACGAGAAGGGCAAGAAGATGTCGAAATCGCTCGGCAATGTCCTCGACCCGCTGGAACTGATCGACGAATACGGTGCGGATGCCGTGCGCTTTACGCTGACGTCGATGGCCGCCATGGGCCGCGATCTGAAACTGTCCACAGCCCGCATCGCAGGCTACCGGAACTTCGGCACAAAACTCTGGAACGCCCACCGGTTTGCCGAAATGAACGACGTGTTCACCGACACACCTGCCGCGATGCCTGCCCCCCAAGCGACCCTGAACAAGTGGATCGTGGGTGAAACCGCCCGCGTCCGCGAGGACGTCGATGCGGCGCTGGCCAACTACCGCTTTAACGACGCCGCCAACACGCTTTATGCGTTTGTCTGGGGCAAGGTCTGCGACTGGTATGTGGAGCTCTCGAAACCCCTGTTGCAGGACGACGCACCAGAGGCCGCAGAGACGCGCCAGACGATGGGTTGGGTGCTGGATCAATGCCTGATCCTGCTGCATCCGATCATGCCGTTCATCACAGAAGAGCTGTGGGAAACAACCGCGACCCGCTCCAAGATGTTGGTCCACGCCGATTGGCCCACATACACCACCGCCGATCTGCTGGACGCGGATGCGGACCGAGAGTTGAACTGGGTCATCGCGCTGATCGACAGCATCCGTTCCGCGCGCGCGCAAATGCACGTCCCTGCGGGTCTGAAAGTGCCGATGCTGGTAGCCGAAATGGACGCCGCTGCCCAAGGTGCATGGGACCGTAACGAGGCGATGATCAAACGCCTTGCGCGGGTGGAAACCCTTGATAAGACAGACGCATTCCCAAAGGGCACGGTGTCCATCCCGGCATCCGGCGCAAGCTTTGGCCTGCCGCTGGCCGGTCTCATCGACATCGCCGAGGAAAAAGCCCGTCTGCAAAAGTCGCTCGACAAACTGGGCAAGGAAATCGGCGGTCTCAAAGGCCGGTTGAACAACCCAAAATTCGCCGCGTCCGCCCCCGAAGACGTCGTGGCAGAAGCCCAAGGCAATCTGGCAGCCCGCGAGGAAGAAGCAGGTCAGCTACAGGCCGCTTTGGACCGATTGGCAGAGATGGAATAAACGAAAAAAGGCCCCGAGAGTTTCTCGGGGCCTTTTTCAATTCCGCTAGGGTCCTTGCCGATCTCGCCTGGGCCCCGATCCCGCTTAAGTCAACGCGCGCATGATATCGTCCATCGTTTGCCGGTCTTGCCCATCAAGCTTGACCGCACGGCTGCGCCACAAGGTCGCTTGGGACTGTAAAATCAACCCGTCGCTCAGGATTTTCAGGTGGTTGGCCCGCAAGGTTTCGCCGCTTGATGTGATGTCTGCAATCGCCTCTGCCGTCTCGTTTTTGACGGTCCCTTCGGTAGCCCCTTGGCTGTCAACCAGCGCATAATCCGCCACCCCCGCATTGCGCAGAAAATTCCGGACCAAGCGGTGGTATTTCGTCGCAATGCGCAAACGGAACCCGTGGTGCGCCCGAAACGCCGCTGCTGCCGCATCCAGATCATCCAATGTGTCGACATCAACCCATGCTTGCGGCACTGCAATGATCAGATCAGCGCCACCAAAATGCAATTCCTCCACCGGCTCAACCAACTGGTCCCACAACGCCAGCTTTTCCTGGATCAGATCGGTGCCCGTCACCCCCAGATGAATGCGCCCCGCCGCCAATTCACGCGGTATTTCACCCGCCGACAGCAGCACCAACGCGACATTGTCGATGCCTGCAACAGCACCGGCATACTCACGCTCGGACCCTGTGCGTTGCAGCGTAATGCCGCGCGCGCCGAACCATTCAAACGTCTTTTCCATCAACCGGCCTTTGGAAGGCACACCCAGTTTGATCGTCATTGCGCGCCCTCCAACTCCAGCATCAGACCGGGCCGCATGACGCCGCCAACCGCCGGTATCTCTGCGCCCTGCCCCAAACGCCGCGTCAGCGCGTCATAGCGCCCCCCGCTGGCAATGGCAGGCAAATCAGGCCGTTTTTCAGCGCGAAAGCCAAACACAAAACCATCATAATACTCCATCGACGTCCGCCCATAGCTTGCATGAAACGGCAAATCATCCGTCGCGATCCCCCGCGCGCGCAAAGCGATCTCGCGGGCCTCGACACGCGCCACAGCAGGCGCAATCGCGGGCATATCAACGGCCAGATCATTCAGTCTATTCAAGGCGTTCGGCATGGTGTCTTTGACCTGCAACAACGCAAGGATCACCGAAACCTGCGCCTTTGAAATCGGCGGCTTTGCGGCGTCAGCACGCAAGGCTGCAATCCGCGCCGCGATCTCTGCGGGCCCTCGCAAACCGATCAGCGGGCCGGGTGCAGGCACATCTGCAGCAATCAATGCAGCGCGCGCAGGGGGCACTGGCGTCAACCCTGCAAACCGGTCCAACAGCGCCCGAAACCGCTTGGGCCGCCAGATGTGCCGGATCAACGCGTCCTTGCGCGCCTGCGTGGTTTTCAGCCCGTTCACAGCCGCCATCAAAACACCGATGTCCCCCGTCACCGCCCGCACCGGCAGACCCTCCAAGGCCGCCGATATCAGTGCAAACACCTCTGCATCCGCCGCCGCAGGATCGGTACGGTCAAACACCTCATATCCCACCTGAACAAACTCGTTGGCGCGGTCCGGGTCATGCTCCTGGCGGCGGAACACCTCGCCTGCGTAGGTATAGCGCGCAGGCTCCGCACCATCCGCCATATGCATCTGCACGACAGGGACGGTAAAATCAGGCCGCAACATCTGCTCACCGCGCAAGGCATCAGACGTCACATAGGCGCGCGCACGAATGTCCTCGCCATAAAGCTCCAGCAACGCGGCGGCAGGTTGCAAAATCGGCGGCTCCACCAGAACCGCGCCCTGCGCCTCGAAAGTCGCGCGCAACATCGCGGCGCGCGCCAGTGTCTCTGACCGGGTGGGCATCAGCGGTACATGTCCAATATCTCGCGCACTTTCGCGACCAACTGATCACGCGGCACTTCATATTGGCTGGGCCGCGCGTTGTATTCCTCAAGGCTGGCCCCCTCGGCCATTTGCGCCCCCAAAATCAAATCCTTGATCTGCACCATGCCATTTTCATGCTCTTGCCCGCCTTCGATCACGGCCACAGGGCTGCCGCGTTTATCGGCGTATTTCAACTGGTTGCCAAAGTTCTTGGGGTTGCCCAGATAGACTTCGGCACGCACGCACGCCTCCCGCAGTTCCGCCACCATGGCCTGATAATCGGCCATCCGGTCGCGGTCCATCACGGTTACGACCACCGGGCCTTGCGCTTGCGTTTCAAGCCGCCCCTTGGCGTGCAGTGCCGCCAACAACCGGTCCACCCCAATCGACACACCCGTGGCAGGCACCTCTTGGCCGGTAAAGCGTTTGACCAGATCGTCATACCGCCCCCCGCCCGCAACCGAACCAAAGTTGCGCGGACGGCCCTTCTCGTCCTTGATTTCAAATGTCAGTTCGGCCTCGAAGACAGGACCAGTATAATAGCCAAGACCACGCACAACGGAGGGGTCTATTTCAATTCTGTCAGAACCATAACCACCCGCTGTCAAAAGCGCCGCGATCGTTTCCAACTCATCGACCCCTTCGGCACCAACGGTCGATCCCTCAATTAAACCCCGTAGCCGCGCGACTGTTTGTGCGCCCGTGGCGCGCTTGGCTTCCATGAAACCGATCACAACATCAGCCTGCGCCTCACTCAGCCCGGCCCCGTCGGTAAAATCCCCACTCGCATCCTCGCGCCCCGAACCCAAAAGCGCACGAACCCCCTCAACACCCAACCGGTCCAGCTTATCAATCGCGCGCAACACAATCCCGCGCTCCGCCTCTTTGTCGTCCCCGGCCAAACCCGCAACTTCCATCACGCCGTTCAACACCTTGCGGTTGTTCACCCGCACAATGTAATCGCCACGCTCGATCCCGACCTCTTCCAGACAATCGGCCAACATCGCACAAATCTCGGCATCTGCGGCCACCGACGGCGCGCCAACCGTATCTGCATCACATTGGTAAAACTGGCGAAACCGCCCCGGTCCGGGCTTTTCATTGCGCCACACAGGCCCCAT
>JAFMHE010000284.1 GCA_017854675.1 Paracoccaceae bacterium
CCCAGTTCCTCAGCATTGGTTTTGTGACTGCGCAGCGCGTCGCGCGGCGTCAAACCGGCGGCGGCGAACAGGCCCAGCAGCTGCGACCGCGTCCAGCCATCCTCCACGTATTCAATGAGCGTGGGCGCGTACCCTGCGTCTTGGATGATCTTCAGCACATTGCGCGACGTGCCACAGGCGGGGTTGTGATAAATGACGATGTTCATATGCATGTTATCGCTGCGAAGTGTGACAGTTTCAAGAAACCACACGCCGGCCCCTTGCAGTGCTGTGCGAAACTTGATCCTTTATGCCATGACACACACATCTTTCCCCACATGGGCCGACGTTGCCCCCCACCTCGTCAACACCGCCGCAGGGCGCAACCCCGCCGATACCGTGATCAAAGGCGGCATCTGGATCAACGTCCACACGCGCGAAGCGCTGCCGGATCATGACATTGCAATCACCGCCGGACGCATCGCGTTTGTCGGGCCGGACGCGTCACATTGCATTGGCGAGAACACCCAGATCATCAAAGCAAATGGCCGCTACATGGTCCCCGGCCTTTGTGACGGCCACATGCACATCGAGAGCGGCATGCTGACCCCCGCCGAATTCGCCCGCGCCGTGATCCCGCATGGCACCACGTCAATGTTTACCGACCCGCACGAGATTGCCAATGTTCTGGGTATCAAAGGCGTCCGCATGATGCACGACGAGGCCCTCATGCAGCCGATCAACATCTTCACCCAAATGCCCTCCTGCGCGCCCTCTGCCCCCGGCATGGAAACCACAGGGTTCGAGATCACCGCTGAAGATGTGGCAGAGGCGATGGGGTGGCCCGGCATCATCGGTCTTGGCGAAATGATGAACTTTCCGGGCGTCAGCAATGCCGACCCGCAAATGCTGGCCGAAATTGCCGCCACCCAACGCGCAGGCAAAACAGTCGGCGGGCATTATGCCTCCCCCGATCTTGGCCCCGCCTTTGCGGCCTATGTCGCGGGCGGCCCTGCGGATGATCACGAAGGCACCTGTGAGGCAGACGCGATTGCGCGCATGCGCCTAGGGATGCGGTCGATGATCCGCCTCGGCTCTGCGTGGTATGACGTCGCAACCCAGATCACCGCCATCACCGAAAAGGGTCTGGACCCGCGCAACATGATCCTGTGCACGGACGATTGCCACTCCGGCACGCTCGTCAACGACGGTCACATGAACCGCGTCGTCCGCCACGCGATTGACTGCGGATGCGACCCGCTGGTCGCCCTGCAAATGGCCACGATCAACACCGCCACGCATTTCGGCCTTGAGCGTGACATAGGATCGCTGACCCCCGGCCGCCGCGCCGATGTGATCCTGACCTCAGACCTGAAAACACTGCCGATTGAGATGGTCATCGCCCGTGGTCAGATCGTCGCACAAGATGGCGTCTGCCTTGCCGACTGCCCGCATTATGATTGGCCCAAACACGCGCGCCAGACGGTTAACATGGGCAAAACCCTTACCGCTGACGATTTCATCATCCAAGCCCCCCATGGCGCAAACGCTGTCACCGCCAACGTCATTGGCGTGGTCGAGAACCAAGCACCCACAAAAGCGCTGAAATTCGAACTGCCCGTGACCGAAGGCCGTGTGCAAGCCACAGGCGAGGTCTGCCAGATCGCCCTCGTTGAACGTCACCGGGCGACCGGCAATGTGGTGAACGCCTTTGTCTCCGGCTTTGGCTATACCGGCCAAATGGCGATGGCATCGACCGTCGCGCATGACAGCCACCACATGATCGTTGTTGGCACCGACCGTGATCAGATGGCGCTGGCCGCCAACCGGTTGAAAGAAGTCGGCGGCGGCATCACCATCTTTCGCGATGGCATCGAACTGGCGCTGATTGAACTGTCCATCGCGGGCCTCATGTCCGACAGCCCCGCAAGCGAAGTCGCCGCCAATACCGATAGAATGATGGACGCTATGCGCACCTGCGGCTGCACCCTGAACAACGCCTACATGCAGCATTCTCTACTGGCTCTTGTCGTGATCCCCGAACTGCGGATCAGTGATCTGGGCCTTGTCGATGTGCGTACATTCGAATTTACCGACGTGATCGTGAAATAGATCACAAGACCAACGGGCATACGACTTTATGCGCGCCAAAGGGCACGACCGCCCCAAAAAGAAAGAAACCGACATGAAAATCCTGACCCCTGACAGCCCGCAACCCCAAGAGTTCACCGATGCGACCGCCGCCGTTGACCACCTGACGACCCTCTACATGCAGGCCATCACCTTCCTGCGCGACAACTTTGCCATGACCCTCGAAACGCCGCCCAAGGAAACCCGCATCCGCGCCTTCTATCCCGAAATCGGCTTTCGCACCTCAAGCTACGCCCAAGTCGACAGCCGCCTCAGCTTTGGCCATGTCTCCTCCCCCGGTACGTTCTCGGCCACGATCACGCGCCCCGACCTGTTCCGCGCCTACCTGATCCAGCAAATCGGCCTGCTGATCGAAAACCACGGCCAACCCGTGACCATCGGCACATCCGACACGCCGATCCCGGTGCATTTTGCTGTCACCGGTGACAACGCCGCGTCGATCCCCCAAGACGGCGCCGCCGATTTCACCCTGCGCGATATCTTTGACGTGCCGGACCTGTCCACCACCAACGACGACATCGTTAACGGCACCTACGTGCCTGTCGATAACGTGCGCCCCCTTGCGCCGTTCACCGCCCAGCGCGTTGATTATTCCCTCGCCCGCCTGTCCCATTACACCGCCACCGATGCAGAGCATTTTCAGAACCACGTTCTGTTTACCAACTACCAGTTCTATGTGACGGAGTTCGAGGATTACGCCCGCGCCCAGCTCAAAGATCCCGCCAGCGGCTACACATCATTCGTTTCAACCGGGAACGTCGAAATCACCGATGGTGACACGCCCATCCCGGACACGCTCAAAACACCGCAAATGCCGACCTACCACCTGAAACGCAGCGATGGCTCCGGTATTACGCTGGTCAACATCGGCGTCGGCCCCTCCAACGCCAAAACCGCAACCGACCATATCGCTGTTCTGCGCCCACATGCATGGCTGATGGTTGGCCACTGCGCGGGCCTGCGCAACACCCAAGCGCTTGGTGATTTCGTCCTTGCCCATGCCTACCTGCGCGAAGATCACGTGCTGGATGATGACCTGCCCGTCTGGACACCGATCCCCGCGCTTGCAGAAATCCAGATTGCGCTGGAAAGCGCTGTGGCCCAAGTCACCCAACTCGAAGGGTACGAGCTGAAACGCATCATGCGCACCGGCACTGTGGCCACCATCGACAACCGCAACTGGGAACTGCGCGATCAATCCGGCCCGGTGCAGCGCCTGTCGCAATCGCGCTCTGTCGCGCTCGATATGGAAAGCGCCACAATCGCCGCCAACGGCTACCGTTTCCGTGTCCCCTACGGCACGCTGTTGTGCGTCTCCGACAAACCGCTGCATGGTGAATTAAAGCTGCCCGGCATGGCCTCGGACTTCTATAAAACCCAAGTTGCACGTCATTTGATGATCGGAATTCGCGCGATGGAGCTGTTGCGTTCGACGCCGTTAGAACGCATTCATAGCCGGAAATTGCGCTCTTTTGACGAAACGGCCTTCCTCTGAAGGCATTCGGGGCGCAAAAAACAACAGAAAACCCCTAGAATATGCGTTTTTCGCGCCACCAGTCGTTGTGTTCACACACAACATACCGCTACATTCTGCGGGCAAGGCCCTAAAATCGGGCGGTCTAAGGAGATAACAACATGGCCACCAAACCAATGACAAAGACTCAGCTCGTAGCCGCACTGGCGACAGAGATGGGCGCAGACAAAAAAGCCGCAGGCGCAGCACTGGATGCCGTTTGCAACTTGATCACAAGCGAAGTGTCCGGCGGCGGTGCAGTGACCCTTCCCGGCGTTGGCAAAATCTATTGCCGCGAGCGTCCAGAGCGTATGGTCCGCAACCCGGCAACTGGCGAACAGTTCAAAAAAGAAGCGGACAAGGTCGTCAAGATGACCATCGCCAAAGCGCTAAAAGACAGCGTAAACGGCTAAGCCTTCCGCAGGCTATCAAATTAAAAAGGGGTCGCCAATCGGTGACCCCTTTTTTGCATCAGCGCGCCTGCGATCGCGACTTCAATCGCCACCCTTGTGCTGATTGATCCAGTCACTTCCCGT
>JAFMHE010000285.1 GCA_017854675.1 Paracoccaceae bacterium
TGGCGGTAGACCGCGAAAAAGATTTCGTCCTTGGATGCAAAGTGGTGATAGACCCGCCCTTTGGTTGATCCCAACTCACCCGCCATGTCGTCCATGGTGGCCTTCTCTAGTCCGTATTTCATAAAACAAACGGCGGCCGCCTGAATGATCTGTTGGCGGCTATCCAGCTTTCGTTTGGTTAACTTAGGGTCACTTACATTCATGGGGCATTCAGTCTCGTTGTCTGAAACAACGCGGTTTTACATTTCATTTACCCAGAATGGGCATTGTGTTGCTCTATTGTGCAAGCCTTACGTTCCAAAAATCAAGAACGGGTTGAACGAAGCGCCTTGACACTTGCTCTGTCACGTTGATCTATAAACATACTGGTGGGAATGTTTTTGCCAAAGTGCCTTTGGGAGAGGCAGGACGCGGGAACCCCTTGCAAGCCACCTTGTTCAACGAGAAAGAACTGCTGTCACGAGGCTAGCATTCTTAATGATCATAAGCTCGGGAGGAGCAGATATGAAGCGCATGAAGAAATCCAATACTCTGGCTATTGCAACATTGGGGGTGGCCGTGGCCGCCGCGACGCCGCTGGTTGCCCAAGAGAGTCTGAACTTTGCTTACGGCTACCCCAGCACATCTGCCATCGGCCTTGCCGTCCAAGATTATGCGGCTGCCGTTGCTGAACGCTCTGACGGCAATATCGACGTAACCGGCTTTCCGATGACCCTGCTGAGCCTGCCTGAAACAAGCCCCGGCGTGCGCGACGGTTTGGCAGACGTAGGTTTTGTGCTGCCGCCGTATTACCCGGCTGAATACTCCACCAACCTGTTCCTGCACGAGATGAACCTGTTGATCAATCTGGTGGAAAACCCCACTGGCAAAGAGCCGTTGGCCTTTGGCGGTGCGATGCTGGAATACACATTCAACAACTGCCCCGAGTGTCTCGCAGAGAATAAAGCGCAAAATCAGGTCTATACCGGCGGTGGTGTGACCCCGCTATATAACCTGCTGTGCAAGGACGTGAATGTCACAAGCATCGAAGACCTCAAAGGTCTGCGTCTGCGCGCGGGTGGTGCGGGCTTTGTCCGCTTTGCCGAAGCGTTTGGCGCTCAGGGCGTGCGTTTGCCCGTCTCTGAGGCCTACGAAGGTCTAGACCAAGGCATCCTTGATTGCGCGATGCTTTCTGCGCCCGAGCTTACAAACTACAGTCTGCACGAAGTCGTAACCGACATTACGTTGGCTGTGCCTGGTGGTGCCTTTGCGGGTGTGTCGTCAGCCAATGTGAACGCAGACCGCTGGAAAGCCATGGATGATGCAAGCCGCTCGGCGCTTTTGTGGGGCGGCAGCCAGATGTCTGCGAGCACGACATGGAACTTCTACACCGACGACAACGCCGCGATCGAACATGCCCGTGAAAAAGGGATCAACATCGTTCAAGGCGATGCAGAACTTCTTGCTGCGGTTAAGGAGTTCGCCAAGGCCGATCTTGAGACCGTTTCCGCGCTCTTCAAAGATACTTATGGTGTTGAACGTGCCAGCGAGATCGCAGCAGACTTTGCCCCACTACTGGACAAGTGGAATGGCCTTGTGGCCGGCGTTGACAGTAAGGAAGCGCTTCAGCAGCTTTACTGGAATGAAGTGATCTCCAAAGTCGATGCCTCAACCTACGGTATGGAATAAGCAGGTCACTCTGTAACCTCATGACACTCCCAAGGGGCGCAGCACTCGCGGCTGCGCCCTGATTTTTCGCCGCCAGAATGGACGCTCCCATGAAAACCATCGCCCTTGTGATCTCATGGCTTATCTCCGGAACATCGACCCTTGCGGGTATCATGATCTTATTGCTGGTCGGCCACGTCACGCTCGACGTTGTGATGCGGTTTGTCTTCGGGACACCGCTGAATGCAACAATCCTCTACGTTTCCGCATTTTATATGGTCGCTATTGCCTTCCTCCCGCTCGCCGCGGTTGAGCAGCGTGACGGCCATATCGCGGTTGAACTTCTCGTTGAGAATTTCCCCACCAAAATTCAGACATTCCTCAAGGTTTTCGCACTCTTGCTCACGATCATCGTGACTGCCACCGTTGCCCTGCGCACGGGCGACGAGGCGCTGGCAAAATATATCGGTGGCTCTTTCTCCATCGAGGCCGGCGGCAAGATAATCACGTGGCCCACCTATCTGGCGTTGCCTTTGGGATTTGGCCTCATGTCAATTGTATCTACTTGGAAGTTGATCTGCCTGCTTATGGGGCGGCCCCACGGCCTTGATGCTCTCAGGATCGAAGACCCCTATCTGTCAGATGGAGACGCAAAATGACCGAGCTCCAGATCGCAGGCATCTTTATCGCTGTCCTTTTGTGTATGATCCTCATGCGCATCCCCATAGGCATTTCGCTGATCGCGGTCTCGTTTGTAGGCCTGTGGCAAATGTTCAACTGGAACATCGCCTGGGGCAGCTTGGGTATTGTTCCTTATAGCTTTGCCAACTCATGGGTGCTCAGCTCGATCCCCGCGTTCCTGTTCATGGGGTTCATCTGTTACCACACACGCCTGACGCAGGGGTTGTTTAATGCGGCTCAAATCTGGCTATCGGGCTTGCCCGGCGGCCTTGCCATCGCCTCTGTCTTTGGCTGCGCGGGTTTCGCTGCTGTGACGGGATCTTCGGTTGCTTGCTCGGCTGCGATGGGTAAAATTGCTGTGCCCGAAATGGTGCGCAACCGCTACAGCGCGGAACTTGCCACGGGCACCGTAGCCGCTGCCGGCACCATCGGCGCGCTTATCCCGCCATCAATCCTGATGATCCTCTACGGCATCATCTCGCGCCAGTCGGTCAGTTCGCTCTTTCTTGGGGGCCTCGTTGTCGGCGTCATCACCCTGATCGCCTACATTGCCGTGATCGTGATCCGCGTGAAGCTGAACCCCGACCTTGCACCGCCTGTAAAAATCGAAGCAACCCGTACCGAGAAATTCAAAGCTTTGGGCCAGACATGGCCGGTCTTGCTCATCGTCATCGGCGTCTTTGCCGGCCTTTTTGGCGGCGCTTTCACCCCCACAGAAGCAGGTGCAATTGGTGCGATGCTCTCGATGCTCGTAGCGCTGCTCTACGGCTCCCTCACGTTCAAAGCACTTCGCATGGCGATCACCGAGACGCTGACCACAACCGCTGCACTGCTGATCATTGCTGTGGGTGCAAGCCTACTGACGCGCTTTCTTGCGCTGTCGGGCATCGGTGATGCGCTGTCAGATACGATCCTGAGTTTCGGCGCCTCGCCCTTGATGATAATGATGGGCATCGTCGTGATCTATCTCATCCTTGGTATGATGCTTGAGCCTGTGGGCGCGATGCTGCTGACCCTACCCATCGTGCTCCCCTTGGTCGAAGAGACCGGCTATAGTCTGCTGTGGTTCGGCGTCGTGTTGGTCAAGCTGTTGGAGATCGGGATGATTACGCCTCCGATGGGCATGAATGTGTTCGTTATCAAGGGCGTGGTGGGCAACATGGCTTCCTTGACCATGATTTTCCGTGGCGTTTTTTGGTTTGTTGTCATTGATCTACTGATCGTCGCAATGCTGATAGCCTTTCCCGCGATTGTTCTTTTCTTGCCAAATTGGGCAGGCTGAGCCGCGCAACCCGGATCAAAGCGCCCCAAGCAGAAGTCAAAGCTTACCGGCCGTTTCGTTTGTAGGTCTCGACTGGCAACAGATATTCGCTGTGCGACTATCGTGCGGGAGCGCGGTGGGCGTGCAGAGCATCCACTCGGTAGACGAACGGCAAAGAAGTTCACGATGTGTTTAATGGTTGTTCGTTTACCATAATGTTGATTACAGGTATTGCACAAAAGGCCCGGCGCGCGCTACTTTGAAGTGCGAATCCTATTAGAAAACAATGAGTTATCTAATAGGAGAAATATCGCATGCCCCGCCCGACAGGCGATTGCAAAGCAATCTGCCGTAAGGGGAACCGTTTACACGCAACTGAGCATTCAAGGACGACGCAGAATTGAAGACTGGTGGCTTGCAAAGGTCCCTGTCGCTGAGATGACATGCATAATAAATGCGGGACGTTTAACGCCCCGTCAAGATAGTGCGCGGGTTAAGTAGCCAAGCGGGGTATCGAAATACTAGGGGCTGTTGACGTTCACCTTGTGTGAATGAGCGTTGCGGCGATTGAGATGAAGGCTTT
>JAFMHE010000286.1 GCA_017854675.1 Paracoccaceae bacterium
GCACCACCCATGGTAAAGCGCACGCCACGCAGCGCGCAGACAAGGGTCAGAGCGTCAGCGATGGTCTCGACCTCGGATTTCAATCGCGCGTCCGACGAGGACACGAAGTTCGGTGCCGTCACCACGCCGGTGAAGGTCGCCCCAGCGAGCTCTGCCTTTGCCGCGATTGCGGTGTCGTAACCGGCGGCCGATTTGGTCGCCATGGTCCCCAGGCCAAGGTTGCTGCGGGCCATGGCCGTGTTGGCCAGCCCCGCCAGATTGCCCGCGGCATCCAGAAGTGCGTCCCAGCCCGTGTTCGTGGCATTGCGCCGTCGCAAAACAGGTGGCGAGACCGAGGTATCGACCCAGAGCATGCCCGCCACGGTGGCAGAGGGAGCTGAAGCGCCCGCACTGGTCGATTGCAGCGCCGCGATCACCTCGTTGATGCGGGCCCGCACGGCAGCGCCTGCGTCGTTGGCAATGACGAAGTTCGACGTTTGGGTCATTATGCCACCTCATCGGCATAAAGCCGCAGTTGCGAGACGGTGGGCGTGTAGGATGCGTCCCTCGTCGTAAGATAAGCCCGCGCTTGCACCGCGCGCGCCTCGATTTCATGATTGTCGAGACGCCCCCAAGGCCCCCAGGTGGGATTTCCACCTGGATCGTCATCGGTTTCGCGGATCTCGAACAGCACATCGATTTCAGCACCGGCCGCGCCGTCAAAATCAGCCCAGGTATCCATCAGCGCCGTGCGCGCATCGATCCGGTCATTGAGCGCAAGCGCTGCCACACCGATTTCCGAGCGCAAGCGCACCCGTTTCACTGCGCCGAGATCAAGCCCGGCGGCAAAGCCATATTGGCCCTCCATCGCAGCAGCTTGGGTGATGCCGCCGCTGGTCGTCGTGGCGAGCGTCAGATTTGAGCCCACAACCTGCAGGCCCGTTTTTGCCCCCGCAAACCCAGGATCAGCTTGCAGATAGGCCAGTGTCGAGAAGGCCAACACCTGCGCGCCCTTGGTCGAGACCCGCGTCTCTGGCCCTGCGCGCCCGCCACTGTCCTCAGCCCGCAGCAGATATGTGCCCGGCTTCAGCGGCACAACTGCAATGGCCTCGCCGCCCGACACCCGGTCCATCGAATAGCTGTCAGACCACGTAGCCGTCGCCTGTTTTGAGTGCCGGATCACGATATTGCCGCCCACCCGTACATCCGGATCAGACGAGCGCGCCCATTTCAGGATGGCAAGACCACCCGCCGTCTGCAGCGTGATATTCTCCAATCCCGCCGGGGGCGCAGTAAGGCCAAGGATTTCCACGGCAGCCACCTGCCAAGCGGACGAGACCCCCAAGACCGATATTGCTTTTACGCGGAACTGCCATGCCCCGGGGGCAATGTCGCGGATCTCGAGGTTGGTGCCATCGGTGCGGCCATAATCCAGCCACTCCCCTGCGCCCTGCCGCGCCTGCAATTGATAGGCGGCAACAAAGCCCGAGGGAGCGGCTTCCCAGGCAACGCGGGCCAAAACCTTCAACCCTCCACCATCGCGTGTGACATAGAGATCCTCAGTCGCCGTCGGTTGCCCCGGAGCCGGAATGTCATAGGCATTGGGCAATGCGGTGCGCGGGGCTGCAGCATAAATCTGCTGCTCAGAGGCAGACCAATCATAGACAAGGGGCGAGGTTTCTCGCAGGACAAGCTCTGGAAGCAGGAGCGCACCGTCCCCTGATGACGTTAGATCAAGACTAACGCCATGCACCTCGAACGGCTTCGCGCCAAAGCCCCAACGCGCGTAAGACAGCGTAACCACATCGCCCACGGTGGCAGCCCAGGCCGAGAGTTTCCCCGACAGCCGCACCGTCATTTGCCGCCGCGCACGCTCGAGTTCGATCTTCGCAAGCCGCTGCGCCATTGACGCCGAGATCGTGAAGGGAAGCGATATGTCGCGCCATTTCTGCTCGCCCCCGTCCTCGTCAAGATAAACATCCGACGCATAAGCCGGGAAGTCGTCGGGCTGCCAGTCATTCTCCGGGCTGACAAACCGGCCACGCACGCCATTGAAGTTCGAGGACATTGTCACGCGGGTCGCCAAGGTCAGCCCACCCTCGCGGACATGATCCGAGGTCAGCACCACCGAAGGCGCGCGCCAGGCACCTGCGTGGATGCGCCAGGATCCGCCCGAGAAAGCACAGCGCCCGGCAAAGGACGAGAGCATCCCTTCGATGATCGTCTTCGGGACCTCGGACAGCGTGATCACCCCATTGCAGGCGTAACGCGCCTCCGTTTCACCGTCTGCCAGTTGTACCGTTTCGTCGCAGATGTTCGCTGCTTCAATGAGCGACAGCTCATCGATTCCATCAGGCTGCCCGATGCGCGCGCCAATGCCCCAGGTGCCGTTCGCCATGTAATCGGCCAGGCAGAGCGCAGGATTTTGCGAGTAGACTTCCGTTTGGGTCCGTGGGTCCCAGATGTCGTTCTTGCCCTCAACGTCGACCGTGATGTTCGGAATGCCGCCGGGATAGGCATCCTGATCATAAGTGAGCCGCAGACGGATTGCAGCGCACCCTCTCAGCCGATGGGTCTCGGTCCATTTGTCGGGCAGCGCTGCTTTCAGCTCAGCGAACGCAGTCTGATTGGCCTCTCCGAGGGTCTTTTCGACAGCGACCTTTCCCGCCCAACGGCCCTGCGCCACGCCGGCAGCGTCAAGGGCCATCTCGCCCTCAAAGTAGATGGCCCCGATGGATTTGACCCGGTGGGTCGCAAGCACAATCACCAGATCGAGGAACTTGTTGTCTGCCCCTGAGGAATGGAGAAAGACAATCACGCCCCCCTTGCGGGTGCGGCCATAAACCAGATCGCGTGGAACCACGGGCTCGCGGATCGTCACAGTGCGCGGCTGCAGTGTGGTCTGTGGTTTTGGCATCAGGGATTGGGACGCATAGGAGAGAAGCAGCGTGCCGCCGATCCGTAAAAGCGCCGCGCCGATCCCACCTGCGGCCAAAACCCCGCTGATCGCCCCCGCAATCGCGGCGACGGCTGTCACGATAAAAGGCATGGGATGTGTCCGGGATCAGATGGGCCAGGCGAGCTGGCAAGATGTGAGCGGCACCACGACCAGCCCCTCGGGGGCCATGCCGACTGCCGTGGACCCAATACAAATGCCAAAGCCAAGGCCCGTATCGGCCAGAACGATATCGCCGCGTTGAGCGAGAAGCACTGCCGGGCGGGGTTCTCCCAGGAGCGCACGCCCCATGTCCTCGAGCGAGGACCAGCCCAACCGCCGCATCACACGCTCGCCACCAAGCGCGGTGGTATAGCGTCCACGCCATAATGCTGCGATATCTTCGCCACCCGTCAGGATCATCCGCGTCTCAAAGGCAAAGGTCGGGCAATCATGCAGGCCCCAGATGAAGGGTCTGATCCGGGCCATATCAATCAGCGTCATGAGACGTTGCGGCCAGTTTTCCACGCGCGCCATGTTCGGACTCCTTGTCTGTGTCCCGCCTTCAGGTCATTGTTGCGTCATGCGCGCATTTGATTTTCCATATGACCACGTCGAGATCAGTTGCCCCGTGTGCGGGCGCTTCGGACGTTACACCAAGGACCGTTTTTGCGAGCTCGTGGGCACCAACACGCAGTTACCAACAGCGCTCGATATCATTTCTCGGGACTGCCCCGAGAACCGCCCAAGTGTAACGAACATGCAAGGCCGCTGTCGGGCTGGATACCCACAACTTGTCGAGATGAACGCGACACCACGCGGCAAAGCGCCCTGATCAATGCCAAGACCTATCCCCGCCCCCAGGTGATTTCGCGATCCTGGATGGCGGTCACATATTCAAACCCGAGATCGCCCGGATAAAGCACCTGCTGGCTTTCATGGGTGTAGCGCCAGGAGCGCGCCACAGTCAGATCAATCAACCGGCTCTCGTAGCTGATGGTGATCATGCACGTGTCTGCGTCATCCTTGATTTCCGGCACATCAAGGCGGCCGGAGAAGGCCTGGACCGGATCAGCGATGATACTTCCATTCTCGGCCAAAAGCCCAAGCCAGATCCGGCCCGGCAAGCCCTGGCGCGCTTCCTCGATGGCCATCTGCACAAGGTCCAGCGGCACGCCTGAGAGTGATACAGCGGTGCCACCGGCAACAACCTCGCCGGTTTCATCAAGGGAGCCGAGGCCCAAAAGCGATC
>JAFMHE010000053.1 GCA_017854675.1 Paracoccaceae bacterium
GCGCGCGGCGAAGTTTCGCCGCGGCAACCATTTGCATGGCTTTCGTGATCTTGCGCGTCGATTTAACGCTCGCGATCCGGTTTTTAAGGACTTTGAGATTTGCCATTGGCTATCTCTCCCTTAAGCGAAGTCTGCGGCGTACGTATCGAGCGCTGCTTTGATTTTATCTTCCAACTCGTCTTTGACCTTGCGGTCATTGTTGGTGATATCCAGCAAAAGATCCGCATGCTTGCCGCGCAGGTGCGCCAGCAAACCGGCTTCCCAACGACCGACCTCGGACACCTGGATTTTGTCCAGATAACCTTTGGTGCCTGCATAAATGACGCAGACGATTTCGGCGTTGGACAGTGGTGAATACTGTGGCTGTTTCATCAGCTCGGTCAGACGCGCACCACGGTTCAGCAACTGCTGGGTTGCGGCATCAAGGTCAGAACCAAACTGCGCGAACGCGGCCATTTCACGGTACTGCGCCAATGACAGTTTCACAGGGCCCGCGACAGAGGACATCGCTTTTGTTTGCGCAGATGAACCCACACGCGAAACCGACAGACCAGTGTTCACAGCAGGGCGGATACCCTGGTAGAACAATTCTGTTTCCAAGAAGATCTGACCGTCGGTGATGGAAATCACGTTTGTCGGAATAAACGCGGAAACGTCACCACCTTGGGTTTCAATGATCGGCAACGCGGTCAATGAACCGTTGCCAGCCGCATCACCCAGCTTAGCGGAACGCTCAAGAAGGCGAGAGTGGAGATAGAAAACGTCACCAGGATAGGCTTCACGGCCCGGTGGGCGACGCAGAAGCAAGGACATCTGGCGATAAGAAACAGCCTGCTTGGACAAGTCATCATAGATGATCAAAGCGTGGCGGCCATTGTCGCGGAAGTGCTCGGCCATCGCTGTCGCAGAGTAAGGTGCGAGGAATTGCATCGGTGCAGGCTCGGAAGCGGTCGAGGCAACAACGATGGAATACTCAATCGCGCCGCTCTCTTCGAGCTTTTTCACCAGCTGAGCCACTGTGGAACGCTTTTGACCAATCGCGACGTACACGCAGTACATCTTCTTGCTCTCGTCGTCGCCAGCTGCGGCGTTAACCTGTGCTTGGTTCAGGATCGCGTCCAGAGCAACGGCAGTCTTACCGGTCTGGCGGTCACCAATGATCAATTCGCGCTGGCCACGGCCAATCGGGATCATCGCGTCAACGGACTTCAGGCCTGTAGCCATTGGCTCGTGTACGGATTTACGCGGAATGATGCCCGGCGCTTTGACTTCGGCCAAGCCGCGCTTGGTCGCGCCCAACGGGCCTTTGCCGTCAATGGGGTTGCCCAAGCCGTCAACAACGCGGCCCAGCAGTTCGTCACCGATTGGCACGTCCACGATGGAGTTCGTGCGCTTGACGGTGTCGCCTTCTTTGATGTCACGGTCGGAACCGAAGATAACAACACCAACGTTGTCCGCTTCGAGGTTCAAGGCCATGCCCTGAATGCCACCGGGGAATTCGACCATCTCACCGGCCTGAACATTGTCCAGACCGTAAACACGGGCAATACCGTCACCGACGGACAGAACGCGGCCCACTTCGGCCACTTCAGCTTCTTGACCGAAATTCTTGATCTGGTCTTTCAGGATCGCAGAAATTTCTGCTGCTTGGATACCCATTTATCCGACCTCTTTCATTACATTCTGAAGGGAATTGAGCTTCGAGCGGATCGACGTGTCGATCATCTTGGAGCCCACTTTGACGATAAGACCGCCGATGAGGCTTTCATCAACGGTCGTGTGGAGTGATACGGTTTTGCCGGTAGACGCGTTCAGCGACTTGGCAAGTTTGTCTGATTGCGCCTTGGTCAGCGCCTTGGCGGATGTCACCTCTGCGGTGATCTCGCCCTTGGCGTCCGCGATGGTGGCGCGCAGCGATTTGACCAGCTGCGGCAGCACGAACAAGCGACGCTTTTGCGCCATCAGCGCCAGCGTGTTGGCCATTGTCGGCGACAGCTTCATCTTTGTGGCAATGGCGGCAATCGCATTACCCTGCTCGTCACGCGTATAGACCGGAGAGTGGATAAGGTTGCGGAAATCATCGCTGTCATCAAGCGCGCTTTGCAGCGCATCCAGATCACCTTCAATGGCTTTGACACTTTTGCCCTCTTGGGCAATGTCATAGACCGCTGACGCATAGCGTTGTGCGATCCCGGTGGAAATCGAAGCTGTTTCGGACACGTCCATCCTCTCATTCAATCGACCGGATATGCGAAAGGCTCGCGTCACCGGAGTGTTGGCGCGGCTTGAAGGTACTCAAGACGACTAAATCAGTGGCCATGTAGCAGAGCGTTTGCCGCACTGCAACATAGTATAGTGCGGCGATATAGCACCTTCGGGCGTAAAAACCTTCTTCTCTCGGCATCCGTGCAGCGCCGGGCGCAATTGTGGCAGAATCGCTAGCGCTACCGGCATATTAACACGATTATTGCCCTGCTGTTGCCCCATATCGCCGTACTCCTGCCCTGATCATCCGCCATACCGCATCAATTCGTTTGAACCGGCGCCCGTGTGCCCGTCATAAACAGGATAGGTAAGATGCTCGCGATTGGTTTGATTTCATTGTTTTCTTTGGGGCTGGTCGGCATGATCGCCCATGATGATGGCGACGACGGCGCAGATGTCGATGAAACATCGCCACAACAACCCCAAGGCGACCTTATGTCACCGGCGGACCTGCTAAATACCGCAGACGTGCTGGACGACGAAGACTTGCTGGATAATATCGTCGGTTTCCAGAATGATGCACCCGCTTCAGAAGACGAGACGCCCCAGCAGGACGTTCCCCCTCAGCAGGACGCTCCCGATGACAGCGCGCCAGAAGAACCAACCGCGCCTACCGGCAACGGACAAGGGGCTGGCCCGATTTACACCGGGGAAGATGAATACCCGATCTACACCGGCGAAGACGAAGAAGGTGAAGATGAGGCACCCGTGCAGCAGGCTGTTGACGCAACTACCGAAGAAACAGCGATCAACACCCCTGATGCGGCCACAACAGATGATGTCGCCCGCCCCCCGACCGGTGATGGCTACAACGACCCGCGTATCAACGCCGAGGCCGCAGACGCCCAGCGCCTTGCCGAAGAACTTGCCGCCGCCGAGGCGCGGGAGCCCACAAATCTGGTCACTGTCACAGGTGCATTCGACAGCGAAGTTTCAGACGAAATCGTTCTTTCGGAAGCCCCAGAAAGCGCCGACACGACAGATGCGGATTACATCGTAACTGCCCCTGATTCTCTCAACAACATCAGCGTCGGCTATGACGCGGAACACACATTCCAGATCGACTATAGCGCACAAACAGAATCCATTTCGGCGTCGCTTAACAGCCACATTCAAGGGCCCGAAGGCGGCGATGTGCCTGTCATCACCCAAGAAACCGATGAAAACGGTGTCGCGTTCACACAGACCGCTCTGACCAAATCATATGAGGGCAGCACAGAAATCAACATCGACGTCGCGCAGGACCATGTCGGCGGTCATATCGCCCAGATTGACCTCAGCAACCCTGACGATTCACTGCATTTTGAATTCGCCGAAGATGTCACCGGCAATTACCACCTCGTCTATAATGAAGTGGACCAAGGCGACGAAGGTGACACCAATGCGGTGCGCTCGCTCTATGTCATCGAAACCCTCTCGTTCGTCCAAGAGATCACGGATGAGCATGTCGTCACGGCAATGGAACAAGGCGTTGGCGCCACCGGTGTCGGCATCATCATCGCCGAGATTTTTCTAGGAGAAGACGCGCTAGAGGTCAGCGGCGATCCCGAAACCGGTGAAGGCTATGAAATGCAAATCAGCAATTTCATCAACCAGAACCCGCAGATCACGTCCAACGTTGAATGGACCTCAATTTCAGAGCGCGAGGACCTTGTCGCCGAAGTGCCCCTGACAGCCGAGCAAACCGGCCCTCGCGCACCTGACAGCGCAGCATCTGGCGGTGCAACTTCAACAACTGTCGGTACGTCTAGCGGTTCTTCCGGAAGTTCGCCCACCACGACAAGCGGCCTTAACAGCCTCTTTGGAAACCTCTTCTGATCATTGACGGTATACCCGAAAACGGCCCTGCATGTGCGGGGCCGTTGTTCATTGCATCACGCTTATTGATCATACCCCGGATTGGCGCGGTTCAGTTTGCGCATCAATCCCGGCCAAACCAGATTATCCCCTGATCCCGGTACGAATGCCGCCGCCGATTGCCCTGCTACCGTGTCGGCCATACTTTGCGGTTCTTCATTCAGGTTTTCGGTCCCAGCCGCCTGCGCAAAAATCTGCGTCTTGCAGGCGTTTTCCAGAAAATACATCCGCAAGAACGCAATCGCGCAATTCTCGCCCACAGTCAGCGTGCCGTGGTTGCGCAACATCAGCAGGTTCTTGTCCCCCAGATCGTTCACGATCCGTGATCGCTCATCCAGATTCAACGCGATCCCTTCGTAATCGTGATAAGCCAGATCGTTGTTCACGATCATCGAAAACTGCGTATAGCGCCGCAGCCCGTCGTTCTGCACCGACACCGCCACACCATAAGGCGTATGCACATGAATCACACAGCCCGCATTGTGGCGCGCCGCATGAATCGCAGAATGAATGGTGAAGCCGGCGGGGTTGATGAAATACGGCGTGTCCTGACAAATGTTGCCCTCCAGATCAATCTTGACCAGACAAGATGCCGTCATCTCGTCAAACATCAGACCATAAGGGTTGATCAAAAAGCGTTCTTCGCCGTCCTCGTCCGGCAGTCGCGCTGAAATATGTGTGAACACCAGATCGGTCCAGCCATGCAGCGCGCACAGCCGGTAGGTCGCGGCCAGTTCAACGCGCAAATTCCATTCTTCGTCCGATACTTTGCCCTTCAGCGTGGGCAATGTCGCCGGGTCCGGAATGTTGAACCCCGTGCCCAGTCCCGCTTTTGATTGATCGTTCATCTCGTCTCCTCCCAGAGTGATAAGTGATTTGCCCGGCTATCCCTGACTGCGCGCGCGCCCCACGGCAGGTTCCGTCAAACCGTCCAGCACCGAAATGCGTTTGCGCACGCGCTTGACCTGTCCCTTGGGCGGATAGACCAGCTTGGTCGCCTCCACCATAAACGCACCACCCGCCAGCATCGTCGGCAATTGCCGCCCCACCTTTTCAAACAGCGCTGCGGTCTTCATCATCACCTTGCTGCGTGACGGCACTTGATACAGCGCGCCAATATGTCGTTCCGGCAAAAACTGGTGCTTGCGCAACTGCGTGTCCAATTGGCTGGGCGAATAGGGGCGCCCGAAACCAAAAGGCGTGCCGTCACCCCGTGCCCAAATGCCCGCGCGGTTCGGCACAATAAACAATGCCCGCCCCCCCGGTCCCAGCACCCGCCAGCATTCCTCCAACAAATCGGATGGCCGTTCGCAGGTCTCAAGCCCGTGCAGCACCACCAGCTTGTCCACATGCCCCGTCTCGATCGGCCATGCGGTTTCCTCGGTCAGCACGCTTGTGTTCGGCATCCCCGGCGGCCATGGCATCACGCCTTGCGGTCCGGGCATCAAGGTCACAACCCGGCGCGCGTCTTTCAGATAGGGCCGCAGCAGCGGCGCGGCAAAGCCGAAGCCCACCACCGTTTGCCCTTTGGCCTCTGGCCACAGTTCCAGCATCCGGTCGCGCAACGACTTTTGCGCCGCCCGTCCCAACGGACTGCGGTAATAGAAATTGCGCAAATCTTGCACATCAAGATGCATTGCAGGCAGGCCCTCAGGATGTCAGTCTGTTTTCAGCATAACAAGACAGACGCGGAGAACACCATGCCTTTCGACCTGATCACCATCCCCTGCCTGTCCGACAACTACGCTTATCTGCTGCGTGATCACGCCAGCGGTGAGGTGGCAGTGATCGATGTGCCCGAGGCAGGCCCGATTGCCGCCGAACTGACCGCGCGGGGCTGGACCCTGAGCCAAGTGTGGATCACGCACCATCATTGGGACCATGTCGACGGGTTGGCCGATCTTTTGGCAGACCATCCCGCCCGCGTCGTCGGTGCCGCCGCCGATGCCGACCGTCTCCCCAAGCTCGATCTGGCCGTCTCTGAGGGCGACACCGTTACCCTTGGCGCGCTGACAGCCGTCATCTTTGACGTGTCGGGGCACACCATCAATCACATTGCGTATTATGTCCCCCAAGCGAACGCCGTTTTCACTGCTGACAGCCTGATGGCGCTGGGATGTGGCCGCCTGTTCGAAGGGACACCGGATCAGATGTGGTCCTCCATGCAGAAACTGATGGCACTGCCCGCCGACACCACCATCTGCTCGGGCCACGAATACACCGCCTCGAACGCAAAATTCGCGCTTACGGTTGATCCGGACAATACCGCGCTTATATCAAGGTCCAATGACATCACCGCCGCCCGCGAAAAAGGCGTGCCGACGGTCCCATCCCTTCTTTCAACCGAGCTTGAAACAAATCCCTTCCTGCGCGCAGCCGATCCGGGCATTCGCGCCACTCTGGGGATGCCAAATGCGACCGACGCCGAGGTGTTCGCCGAAATCCGCAAGCGCAAAGATCATTTCTGATCCGGCCCACACCGCGACAAAAGCTGCCAAAACACGGTAAACTTTGCTTTTGTGATCGGTTTTCAAAAGAAAGTGCTTGAAGACCGGGCACGATAAACCAAACTCTAACACTAAGTGACCATGGTCGGCGCGAGGGCTGTTATCCTATAGACCCCCGCCCGCCCCCGAATGCCAAGGAGCACCAAAGTGCCTTCATTCTCAACCACGCTTGAACAGGCGATCCATGCCGCTCTTGCATCCGCAAACGCGCGGCACCACGAATTTGCAACGCTTGAGCATCTGCTGCTGGCGTTGATTGACGAACCCGATGCTGTTCAGGTGATGAAAGCCTGTTCCGTTGACATCAACGAACTGCGTGAAACGCTTGTCGAATTCGTCGATGAGGATCTCAGCAATCTGGTCACTGATGTGGACGGCTCAGAGGCCGTTCCAACAGCCGCCTTCCAGCGCGTGATCCAGCGTGCCGCCATCCACGTGCAATCCTCTGGCCGGACCGAGGTCACAGGCGCCAACGTGCTGGTCGCCATCTTTGCAGAGCGTGAAAGCAACGCGGCCTACTTTCTGCAAGAGCAGGACATGACCCGCTATGATGCGGTCAACTATATCGCGCATGGCGTCGCCAAAGACCCCGCCTACGGCGAAGCCCGCCCCGTCGCAGGCGCACCCGAGCACGAAGAAGAAACCCAAGGCGTCACCGAAGGCGACAAAAAAGAAACCGCGCTGGAAAAATACTGCGTCGATCTGAACGCCAAATCCCGTGAGGGTGACATCGACCCTCTGATCGGTCGCGATGACGAGGTTGAGCGCTGCATTCAAGTGCTTTGCCGCCGCCGCAAGAACAACCCCCTGCTTGTGGGCGACCCCGGCGTCGGCAAAACCGCCATCGCCGAAGGTCTTGCGCGCAAGATCGTCGCGGGTGAAACCCCCGAAGTGCTGGCCAATACCACGATCTTCTCGCTCGACATGGGCGCGCTGCTGGCCGGTACCCGTTACCGTGGCGATTTTGAGGAACGCCTCAAGGCCGTCGTGACAGAGCTTGAGGATCACAAAGACGCGGTCCTGTTCATTGACGAAATCCACACCGTTATCGGTGCCGGTGCCACGTCTGGCGGTGCAATGGACGCCTCCAACCTTCTGAAACCTGCACTTGCGGGCGGCAAACTGCGCACCATGGGTTCAACCACCTACAAAGAATTCCGTCAGCACTTTGAAAAGGACCGCGCGTTGGCGCGTCGTTTCCAGAAAATCGACGTGAACGAACCCTCTGTCGAGGACGCGGTGAAAATCCTCAAGGGCCTCAAGCCCTATTTCGAGGAACACCACTCTGTCAAATACACCTCGGACGCGATCAGAACCTCTGTGGAACTGGCCGCGCGCTATATCAACGACCGCAAATTGCCCGACTCTGCCATCGACGTGATTGATGAGGCGGGCGCAGCCCAGCATCTGGTCGCCGCCTCCAAACGCCGCAAAACCATCGGCACCAAAGAGGTCGAGGCCGTAGTCGCCAAGATCGCGCGCATTCCGCCGAAAACCGTCTCCAAGGATGATGTCGTCGTCCTCAAAGACCTTGAGGCGTCGCTCAAGCGCGTCGTCTTTGGTCAGGACAAGGCGATTGAGGCACTGTCATCGGCCATCAAACTGGCCCGCGCAGGTCTGCGCGAACCCGAAAAGCCAATCGGTAACTACCTCTTTGCAGGCCCGACCGGTGTCGGTAAAACCGAAGTCGCCAAACAGCTTGCCGATACCCTTGGCGTGGAACTGTTGCGCTTTGACATGTCCGAATACATGGAAAAGCACGCCGTTTCCCGTCTCATCGGCGCGCCCCCCGGCTATGTCGGCTTTGATCAGGGTGGCATGCTGACCGATGGCGTCGACCAACATCCCCATTGCGTCCTGCTGCTTGACGAGATGGAAAAGGCCCACCCGGATGTCTACAACATCCTGTTGCAGGTCATGGACCACGGCAAGCTGACCGACCACAATGGCCGCACTGTCGATTTCCGCAACGTGGTGGTGATCATGACCACCAACGCCGGTGCTGCGGACCAAGCAAAAGAGGCCATCGGATTTGGCCGCGACCGCCGCACGGGCGAGGATACCGCCGCGATCGAACGCACGTTCACGCCGGAATTCCGCAACCGTCTGGACGCGGTGATCAGCTTTGGCGCGCTGCCCAAGGACGTCATCCTGCGTGTTGTCGAAAAGTTCGTTCTCCAGCTTGAGGCGCAACTGATGGATCGCAACGTGACGTTCGAACTCAGCAAGAAAGCCGCCGAATGGCTGGCCGACAAAGGCTATGATGACAAAATGGGCGCGCGCCCCCTTGGCCGCGTGATCCAGGAACACATCAAAAAACCGCTGGCCGAGGAGTTGCTCTTTGGCAAGCTTGCCAAAGGCGGCGTTGTGAAAGTGGGCGTCAAGAAAGGGGAGCTTGAACTCCAAATTCTCGACCATGAAAAGCGTCAGCTTTCCGGTGACAAACCGCCTCTGCTCACTGCAGAATGATCAAACGGGCGATACTTGCCCTGCTTATCCCCTTCGCCGGTCCTGCACTGGCGGAGGGGTTTTTGATTCACCCGCCCATCGACTGTGATCTGACCGGCCCGGACTGCTACATCCAGCAATACATGGACCTTGATCCCACCACCGGCGTTACTGATTACCAGTGCCAATCCCTCAGCTACGAGGGCCACAAAGGCACTGATTTCGCCTTGCCCACCCGCAAACATATGACCGAAGGCGTTGCCGTAATCGCCTCCGCCCCCGGCACCATCACCAGCCTGCGCGACGGCATGCCCGACACAGGTTTCTCTGATGAAACCGCAGCGTCCGTTAAGGGCCGTGAATGCGGCAATGGCGTCGTGATCCGCCACGCGGACGGCTGGGAAACCCAATATTGCCACCTGCGCCAAGGGTCCGTTACCATCACCAAAGGCCAGCACGTCCAGACCGGCACCCCCCTTGGTCTTGTCGGACAATCAGGCCGCGCCGCTTTCCCGCATGTCCACCTTTCGGTGCGCAAAGACGGCGTAAAAATCGACCCTTTCGACCCCGACGGCACCCTCACTTGTGCGACACCCGCCGACAGCACCCTTTGGGCCGACCCGCCCGCCTACCGCCCCGGCGGCCTGCTCGACATCGGGTTCGCCACCGCCATCCCGGACTATGCAGACATCAAAGCAGGCACCGCGTCACAGACCAACATCAGCACCATCGCCCCCGCGCTTGTCCTTTACGGTTTTACCTTTGGCACACGCGCGAACGACATTCTGCGCCTGACACTGCAAGGCCCCGAAACCACAATCCTGACCCAAGACCTCACATTCGAACGGCCTCAGGCGCAATCTTTCAGGGCCATCGGGAAAAAAAGGCGCCACGCACCTTGGCCCAAAGGTGCCTACACAGGCACCGCAGCGCTGATCCGCAGCGGCGCGGTCATCGACACGCGCAGCACCCAAATCACCCTGCGCTAACATCACCCCCCCGCAAACAGGTGGCGTAGCACTTGCCGCGTCCATCAGATCAACGCGGTTATTTTTCGGTAAACTTCAACTCGATCCGCCGGTTTTGCGCGCGCGCATCGTCGGTATCGCCAAGTGCAATCGGCTGGTACTGTCCGAAACCGTTCGCTGCCAAACGGTCCGGCGGGATCGCCAGAAAATTGATCATATACTTGACCACCGACAGCGCCCGCGCTTGGCTCAATTCCCAGTTGTCCGCAAACTCGCCTGCGCCGGACAAGGGCACATCATCCGTGTGCCCGTCCACCCGAATGACCCAATCAATCTCGGGGGGGATATCTCCCACAACAGCGCGCAGGATATTCGCAACCTTGGCAATTTCACGTTGGCCATCTTCTGCCAAAACCGCCGCACCGGGGGCAAACAGCACCTCGGAAGAGAACACAAATCGGTCCCCTTCGATGCGCACGCCTTCCTGATTGCCCAGAACTTCACGCAACCGGCCAAAGAACTCCGACCGGTATTGCGCCAGATCCTTCGCCTGCGCTTCCAATTCCTTGGCCTCTTCGGCCAGCACCTTGGCCTCTTCCTCCAACCGCCGCCGCTCCGCCGCTTCCAACTCCGCGCGTCTGCCCTGCTCTGCGGCGACCCGCGCCAAGGCGGTGTTCAGATCAGATCCCAGCGACTGCAACTGCACGGACTGGGCCGCGTCCCGTGCCACGGCATCATCCAGCAACGCCTGCAAATCGCCCAATTGCGTGCGCAGGGCCGCGACCTGTTGGTTCAGCAACTCCGTCTGCCGCTGCGCCTCTGCACTTGTCGCCTCTTCTTGTGATAGCGACTGCTGCGCCGCCGCCAGCAAGGCCGCCTGCTTTTGCACATCTGTCGTTGTGTCCTGCGCCAGTGTTTCCGCCGCCAGCTTGGCTGCCAACGCGCGGGCCAGTTGCGCGCGCAACGCTTCGCGGTCTGTGCTCAGGGTCTGCTGACTTTGCGCCAACTCTGCCTTCAGCGCGGTTAATTCCACCTGCGCTGCTGACAATTCCGCGCGCAATGTCTCACGGTCCGCACTCAGCGCCTCTTCGGTCTCGACCAAACGCGCGGTCAGTGCCGCGACCTCCTGCTTGGACAACGTCAGTTCTGCGGTCAGCGCATCGCGGTCCTTGCTCAGGGCATCACGTGTTTCCGCCAATTGTGCCTTCAAGGCCGCAACTTCCTGCTGCGACAGCGTCAATTCCGAACTCAGCGTATCACGGTCCGCCGTCAACGACGCTTGCGTCTGTGCCAATGCGGCCTGCAGGTTCAACACCTGCAATTGCAACGCTTCAATCTGCGAACCTGCTGCACCGCTGGCCTCAGCCGCCTGCGCCTCGGTGGTTTGCAAAAGGATCAGCGCCTGCGCCAATTGCGCATCCAGATCACCCTCTGCCGCGCGCGCCGCCGCCAACAAGGTCAGCGTATCCTCCGCCTTCTTGCGCTGCTGCTCCAACGCCAGCGTCATCGCCGTCAGTTCCGCATCCGCATTCTCCAACCGCGCGCGCAGGGCTTCGGCCGCCGCTGCCTCGGCCAACCGCCCCGCTTCTTCTTCGGTCAACGCCTGAGCCGTCTCGGCAATCTCGGCCGAAAGCGTCGCAACCTGCGCCTCATTCTGGGCATTGCGCGCCTGCAAATCAGCCACCAACGCGTCCAGCGCCTCGCGCCGCGATGCCGCCAACCTTGCCGCTTCTACCTGTGCGTCAATCTCGCCGCGCGCTGACGCCAGTGCAAGGTTCAGCGCTTCCTGCGCGCTCAGCAACTCGGCCTGCGTGCCTTCCAGATCGGCCACCTGCCCCAGCGCATCATCGCGCTGCGACAGCAATGCGGCCACTTGCGCCTCGAAACCTGTGATCTGCGTGCGCGCCTGCGCCAAATCATCCGCCTGCGCATCGCGCTCCGATGTCAGCGACGCGATCAAGGCCCGCTGTTGCTCGGCTTCGCTGCGGGCATCATTCAGCGACGTGTTCAACGCCCCCATCCGCGCCTCCAGTTGCGCAGTCGTCCGTTCTTCTAACCCAAGGGCCTGCGCCAGCGCCGCAACCTCGCCCGACAACGCGTCAAGCTCGGTTTCCTGCCCGCTGATCCGTTCCGTCAACACAAATTGCACCACCATAAAGATGGTCAGCACAAACATCAGGACCAACAAAAGCCCCGTCATCGCATCGACAAATCCGGGCCAGATTGAGCTTTGGAACCGTGCGCCCGACCGGCGGGAAAGACCCATGGCTAGCGCTCCCCGCCGCCCGGTGTGTCAGGGGTGCGTATCGGGCGGGGTGCCGGTGCGTTGCGCGCCCCCGATATCGCCGTCGCCAACAAGGATAGATCGTGGCGCAGTTGGGCCATCGTTTCCTGACGTCCGGCGGAAATCTCTTCGAGAATGCGCAGCATCTGCACGTCAATCGACCGCAACCGCATCCGGCTTTCGGCGTCCATACCGTCGCCACTGTCAGCACTGCGTGTTTCCAGCGTTTCGATCAACCTTTCTTGCCCTTGCGCCACCCGTTGCAGCGCCTGACTGGCCGGATCGGCCCCTTGCATCCGGTTGGTCATCCGGTCCACAGCATCGGCCAGTTTGCCCAGTTTTTCATCAACCACCGACCGGTTCTCATCCGACTTCACGAACAACGCCTGCAACGTCTCCATCTGCTGGGCCATGTGATCGACCACACCCGCCATGATGTTCTGCTCGGCTGTGGCATCCTCGCCCGCCGTGAATCCAACCCGCGTGATCGAGCTAAGCCAGTCTTCCAGTTCTTGGTAAAACCGGTTCTGCCCGTGCCCTGCAAAAAGCTCGAGCAGGCCCACAACCAGCGATCCTGCCAGTCCCAACAGTGATGATCCGAACGCAACACCCATGCCACCCAATTGTGCCTCCAGCCCCGTCATCAGGCGGCTGAACACGTCAACACCGCCTTCTCCCTCGGACGGTGCCAGACTGCGAATTGTGTCGACCACCGCAGGGACCGTGGTGGCAAGGCCATAGAACGTCCCCAAAAGGCCAAGGAAAATCAACATGTTGACGATATATCGCGTGATCTCGCGCGCCTCATCAATACGGGTAGAAACAGAATCAAGGATCGACCGCGTCGATGACGCATTCACCTGCATCCGCGCGCCGCGTGTGCGCAACAATGATGCCAATGGTGCCAAAAGTTGCGGTGCAACCGTGTCGGGGTCCGGGGTGTCAGCGGCGAAATTCTCGATCCACCGGACCGATCCAATCAGCTGAAACACCTGATAAAAACATGCCACGACACCAATGAAAAAGACAAAGATGATGAACCCGTTCAGATAGGGGTTGGCTGCAAAAATCGGCAAGACCGAAGGCAGCGCCAAAAATCCGCCGACCCCCGACAGGCCAAGCACGATCAGCATCAGCGATATCTGACGAAAAGGTTGTGAAAATTGCGGTCGATTCTCGCGGTCTGGCTGCGCCATTCGGCTTCTTGCTCCTGCCCGTTTTTGCTCGTGTTCTGCGCAGATTACACTGATTTGTTAAGCTTTTGCCAAGACTTTATGTGGCAAGCTCTTTTACACGTGCGTGCAACCACGCAAGGTCCGCATCATGCAGGCCCACTTGTGCTAAATGTGACGCCGTATTGTACAGGTATTCTGTGTTCGGACCGCGCCCGCCAACCGCACGCGCAATGATCTGCGCCTGCTCCTCCAGCGGTAAATCACCACAATATTGATCATGTGCCTCGTCGATCACATAGACCACCGCCGTGACCGTGCGCCCGCCGGTCAACTGGACCGCCAGCTCTTTTTCCACATAGGCCGACGATATCAACTCACGCGCGCGCAGATAGGCCAGCGTTTCGCTTTCCTGCCCCTCAACCACCCGCAACGCCATGCCCTCGCAGGCATTCTTGGGTTGCTCGTCCAACGCCAGCACCAGACCCGGTTCTTCAACCGTGCCCCGGTGATGGATCGACCGCATGCAAAACGACCGGCCATAGCCCGGCAGCGTGCCAATCACACTTTCGGCGACATCAAAGCCGGGATTCCACAGCAGCGACCCATATCCAAATACCCACATTGCCATTGCACTGGTCCTTTCACGTTGACCCCGGTAAACCGCAAATAACCGCAGACTTAAAGGGGCTTTGAGATGCGCAAACTTGTGACAGCACTGGTGATTCTTGCGGCCCTTTGGTGCGGCTGGTGGTGGATCGCCTCCGCCGCGATGGACCGCGCGGCACACGCACAATTCGATGTCATGCGCAAACAAGGCTGGGACATCGCCGCCGCTGAAACGGCCAGGTCCGGATTTCCCTTTGCATTCGAACGCCACCTGACCGGCATCAGCCTGACCGACCCCGACGATATCACCTACGACATCCCCGATTTGCGGATCGCGGCCAAGGCCTATTGGCCCGGCCACGCAATGGTGTTTTTCCCCTCTGAGCCGATGACAGTATCGCAAGCCGGGCGGCCATTCATGTTTGCACAGATGACCGATGCGGTCGCCTCTCTGCGGCTCCGCCCGGGACCAGCCTTGCAACTGCAAAACGCCAACATCAGCAGCGCAGCATGGTTGATCAACACGCCCTCCGGCAATCTTATCTCTGCACAAGACATGTCTTTGGACCTAACCCAAAGCGCTGATATAAAAGAAGAATACAGATTTGAGATCACCGCATCAGACCTCTCACCCGGTGATCTGATCCGCGCAGCGATGCGCACCCCCGCAGAGGCACCGCTGACGTTTGACGCCTATGATGCGACAGGCACAATCCGGTTCGACGCCCCGCTCTCCCGCTATCTGCTCACGGACACGCGTCCACAGCCCCGCGCCCTGCAGATCACCCAAGCACAGATCACATGGGGGCCGCTTGGCCTCAGCTCTACCGCTGATTTGAGGGTGGACCCAGCGGGCACACCTGATGGCGAAATGACGGTAAAAGCCGACAATTGGCGGCAAATGCTCGACTACGGCCAACGCGCCGGCGCGATCTCTGCCCAGCAAGTCCAACAAGCTACATTAATGCTGAGTATTTTCGCTAATATGTCGGGAACCCCCGACGACATTTCAGTCACCCTGCGTGCGCAGGAAGGTCAGTTGAACGTGAACGGCATTGGTGTCGGACTTGCGCCCAAAATCCGCTGGTAGTGACCTAGCGGCAATAGCTGCCCGACCGGTAACGCGCTGTGTCGAAATGAAAATGATCCCGGTGAAAGCGGTCTGCCTCCGGCCCCAGAACAGTGCCGAACGGGCCACACGCCCCTTGGTGCATCCGGCGCATCGACGTCTTGTAGCGTTGCGCATTCCAACCCTGCAAAACGCTTACCACGGTTCCATCCGCCAGTCGAAACCCTGAAATATCAATCGCACGACCTCTGCCATGCTCTGATATCTTGGCACCGTCTTGGTTGTTGCGGGTCCGGCAGACATAATGCGCCGCCACCCGAAGTTGCCGAAGCCCACCACCCTTTTTTGCCAGCGCAGGCTTTGCAGATTGCTCCAACCATGTCTTCAGCGCGGCTGCGGTTTTGCAATCCATCACCGCCTGCTGGCTTAAACCGATGCCTGCAACCGACCGCACTTTGACAGCGTCCTCAATTCCGCACCCCCGAATGCGCCCCGGCACACGGCCCACAACCTGACCCTGAATGGCGACATCACCACACACAGCCCCTTTGGCCAGCAGCTGACGCTGCGCGCGTGCTTCTTTCTCGACCTTGCCGGACCGGAACAGGGGCCGCAGGGATGAAAATAACCCGCCCCGCGCCCGCTTTTCTTCCTGCTCTGTGGTTTGTTCGGGCTGCTCAATCGCACCGGACGGGGCGACCTGCACAGGCTGCACAACAGGATTGCCACCGCGGGCGACAGGTCGTTCAGAGGATGCTGGTGCTTGCGCAAACGCAGGCAGCGCCACCACCAAGGCCAGACCAATCGCCCAAATGCGCATTGTTATTTCCGCCCTGATCTACCGAAATCTGGGGCATCTGTATCCTGTCCGGCCTCCACAATGCTACGTCTGATGGCACGGGTGCGGGTGAAATAGGCATGAAGATGCTCACCATCGCCCTGCCGGATGGCACGTTGCAACGCAAAAAGCTCCTCGGTAAACCGGCCAAGGATTTCCAAGGTGGCCTCTTTGTTGGATAGAAACACATCGCGCCACATCGTCGGATCGGATGCCGCGATGCGCGTGAAATCGCGAAAGCCCGCAGCGGAATATTCAATCACTTCGCTGTCGGTCACACGGCTCAGATCGTCGGCGACACCCACCATCGTATAGGCGATCAAGTGCGGTGCGTGGCTGGTGACTGCCAGAACGCGGTCATGATGCTCCGCGTCCATTTCCGCGACCTTTGATCCCATCGCCTCCCACAGCTTGCGCAATCGCGCGGTCGCGGCGGGGTCGGTGTCTGCTGCCGGGACCAAAAGGCACCAGCGGTTTTCAAACAACTCGGCAAAGCCCGATCGCGGGCCGGAATATTCCGTACCAGCAACCGGATGCGCGGGTACAAAATGCACGCCTGCGGGCAAATGCGGCCCGACTTGTGCAATCACATCCGCCTTGACAGATCCTACATCACTGACCGTCGCACCGGGTTTCAGCATCGGCGCGATCTGGGCCGCGACCTTGCCCATAACACCGACAGGCACGCACAAAATGACCAGATCGGCATCCTGAACCGCCTCGGCCGCGCTGTCACAAATCCGGTCACACAGACCGATCTCGCGTGCGGTCTGCCGTGTCTCGGACGAACGTGCGTAGCCCACGACTTCACCGGCCAACCCGTCACGCTTCATCGCCCAGTACAAAGAGGACGCAATAAGGCCAAGGCCGATCAAGGCCACGCGGTCATACATTTGGGCCATGTCAGCTTCCGTTCTTGAAAATGCGCACCGCCGTCACAACACGGCGGCAGCTTGCCTCGTCCCCCACGGTGATCCGCAGGCAATGGGGCAATTTATAGCTGCCCACAGGGCGCACCAGCAAACCTTGGGTGTTCAGGTGCGCGTTGACGGCCATCGCCTCGTCCTCGCTGGCAAAACGCGCAAGGACAAAGTTCGCGCAAGACACATCTGACGGCACGCCAATCTCGGCCAGCGCATCCGCGAGCCACGTGCGGCATCGCGCATTCTCGCGGCGGCAGTGATCGGTATAGGAAGTGTCGCGGATCGCTGCTTCGGCGGCGTTCAGCCCCGCTTGGCTGACGTTGAACGGGCCGCGCACACGGTTCAGCACATCCAGCACATGCTGCGGGCCATAGCCCCATCCAACCCGCAAACCGCCAAGGCCGTAGATTTTAGAGAACGTCCGCGTCATCACAACATTCTGGCGCGCATCAACCAGCGCCGCACCACCATCGTAGCCCTCGACATATTCCGCATAAGCGCCATCCAGCACCAACAAGGCCGCATCGGGAATCCCTTCGGCCAACCGCAGCACCTCGCCCTCGGAAATCATCGTGCCGGTGGGATTGTTGGGGTTCGCGATAAACACCAGACGTGTTTTGTCGGTACACGCAGCAAGGATCGCATCCACATCCGTCACGCGCTCGCGCTCAGGCACCTCAACGGGTGTCGCGCTCGCGGCCAGTGCGCTGATCTTGTACATGCCAAAGCCGTGTTCGGTATGCACCACTTCGGTGCCCGGACCAGCGTAAGCTTGGCACAGGAAGGTTATGATTTCGTCCGAGCCGGCGCCGCAGATGATACGGTCCGCGTCCAAACCCCACACTTCGCCAATCGCAGCGCGCAGGCGGCTGTGATCAGAGGACGGATAACGGTGCAGGTCATGGCTGGCGCGGCGGAACGCTTCTTTGGCCGCATCAGAGGGGCCCAAAGGATTCTCGTTGGACGAAAGTTTCACGACATTCTCAAGGCCCGCCACATGCGATGCGCCGCCTTGATACAGCTTGATGTCCATGATGCCGGGTTGGGGCGAAATCATTGTCATGTCGTTGCTTTCCTTCACTGTCTTGCGGGTTCTAGCCCTAGGCGGACGCCCCGACCAGCGCAAATGACAAAAGGCCGCGGCGGTTTCCCGTCGCGGCCCTGTGTATGGCTTTGGAATGATGAGCGAAGATATTGAATTTCTGGAATTATTTTATCGCCGATACCCTGCCGCGCCTTGCGCTCTCGGGATATCGGCGATCTTCCGATTTCAAAGTCTTCCAGAAATCAATTAGTTCTTCGCGTAGAATTCCACGACGAGGTTCGGTTCCATCACGACTGGATATGGCACATCGCCAAGACCCGGTGCGCGGACGAACTTTGCAGTCATTTTGGAGTGATCGGCCTCAATATAGTCAGGCACATCGCGCTCGGCCAATTGTGTCGCCTCAAGAAGGGCGGCCATCTGCTTGGAACGGTCACGCACTTCGATCACGTCACCTTCTTTTACACGGTAAGAAGGAATGTTGACCTTCTTGCCGTTCACACGGACGTGGCCGTGGTT
>JAFMHE010000054.1 GCA_017854675.1 Paracoccaceae bacterium
GCGTCTTCGACTTTGGATCAGCAAAAGGGCAACACCTATGGGCTGACCAACCTATTTGACGGAAATTACAACACGGCATGGGTTGAGGGCGCACCGGGCAATGGCGAGGGGCAGCAGGTTTCCATCAGTTTTGAGAACACAGTGAGCATCACCCAGATCGTCGTGGTGAATGGCTATGCGAAATCTGCCAAGTCCTTTGGCGATAACGCGCGCATTGAGAACCTGACCATGCGCAGTTCGGCCAATGTGTCGGGTGACATCAGGTTGCAGGACAACACCACAGAACAAATTTTCGACGTGACCGGGTTGGAGAACGTTGACTGGATCACGTTCAGCATCGGGTCAGTCTATCCCGGTGCGAAATGGCCGGATACGGCGCTCAGCGAAATCAGGTTCCGCTAAGCGCCCTGCCCGTTTTAACCTTGGCTCAGCCGGTCTTTGACCATCGGTCCGACCGCGCCAAAATCCATCTGGCCGGTATATTGGCCTTTCAGCGCGCCGATCACCTTGCCCATGTCACGGATTGAGGTCGCACCCTGATCGGCAATCGCGGCCTCAACGGCAGTGGCGACTTCTGCGTCGCTTAACTGTCGGGGCAGGAATTCTTCGATGACGATGATTTCTTCGCGCTCGCGCTCGGCCAGATCAAGGCGGCTGCCTTCTTCGTAGGCGCGGGCTGATTCCATCCGCTGCTTGGCCATTTTGCCAAGGATTGCCAGCACTTCGGCCTCTCCGACGCCGTCATCATTGCCGTGGGCGCGTTCCGCGATGTCCTTGTCTTTGATCGCCGCATTGATCAACCGCAAGGTCGAGAGCCTGTCGGCTGCTTTGTCTTTCATCGCCTGTTTAAGGGCGTCGGTGATGCGCGTGCGCAGTGCCATGCGTAGGGTCCGTTGGTTAGGATATGTCAAGATTTGGACCATACCCTTTGCGCCTGCAGCAATCAATGCCTCTGCGCGCGACGTAAGGCACTGATAACAAACGACCTCTCATTTCGCGCCGACCCTTGACCCTGCCCCGTCAGGGCAGTAGTTACTGCAACGTTTACCCATTTCCCATTTGCCGGAGGCTGCCCCCATGTCCGCGCCCGTTTCCCCCCGACCGACCGCCTGCCTTGCACTTGCAGATGGTTCCTTGTTTTACGGTATGGGGTTTGGTGCCACGGGCCAGACGGTGGCCGAGCTGTGTTTCAACACGGCGATGACCGGCTACCAGGAGATCATGACAGACCCGTCCTATGCGGGCCAGATCGTGACCTTTACCTTTCCGCATATCGGCAATGTCGGCACCAACCCCGAAGACGACGAAACCGCTGATCCGGTCGCCGCAGGGATGATCGTCAAATGGATGCCGACCGGTCCCAGCAGCTGGCGCAACGTGCAGCCGATTTCTGACTGGCTGGCCGCGCGGGGACGTATTGCGATGGGTGGCGTGGATACCCGCCGCCTGACCCGTGCGATCCGCCAACAAGGTGCGCCGCATGTCGCGCTGGCCCACAATCCCGAGGGGATTTTTGACATCGAGGCTTTGGTGAATGCCGCACGCGGGTTTGCGGGTCTTGAGGGCATGGACTTGGCCAAGGACGTAACTTGTGCGCAATCGTATCGCTGGAACGAGATGCGGTGGGCATGGCCGGACGGCTATCCAACCCAGACCGCCGCCGTCCACAAGGTTGTTGCCATTGATTACGGTGCCAAGCGCAACATTTTGCGCTGTCTGGCGTCAGCCGGGTGTGATGTGACCGTTTTGCCTGCGTCTGCGACCTATGAGGACGTGATGGCGCACCAGCCCGACGGTGTTTTCCTGTCCAATGGTCCCGGCGATCCGGCCGCAACCGGTTCCTATGCCGTGCCGATGATCCGCGAAGTTCTGGACAAGACCGATTTGCCGGTCTTCGGCATTTGTCTGGGCCACCAGATGCTTGCGCTGGCCCTTGGGGGTCAGACCATCAAGATGAGCCACGGCCACCATGGCGCAAACCACCCCGTGAAGGATAACGACACCGGCAAGGTTGAGATTACCTCAATGAACCACGGCTTTGCGGTAGATGCGCAGACCCTGCCCGAGGGCGTGGTTGAAACGCATGTGTCGCTTTTTGATGGGTCCAACTGCGGCATTCGCTTGGCCGGCCGCCCCGTCTGGTCGGTGCAGCACCATCCAGAGGCTTCACCGGGCCCACAAGACAGCTATTATCTGTTTGAGCGGTTTGCGGCGGCAATGGCGGAACGGGCCAAATCACCAGCCTAGGCAGTGGTTTTGTTAACTCTTTCAGGGTTTCAAGCTGCGAAACCCGTGATTTTCCGCTATCTCTTAACCGATTGTTAACCTTGAATTAACTTCTCATGGCGCAAAATAGCCTTGCATTTCAATGTAGGGTCCCGCGCACATGAGCAATCTCAAACTGCATTTCCCGGAACCGCGTTTTGCGATCACACCAGAGGTGCGCAAGCCGCTGGGCCAGCATCTGCTGACTGCCGGGAAAATCGCCGACGGTGATTTGGTGCATGCGCTGGATTTACAACGCCACGTGGATGCGCCGCTGGGTGAAATCCTGATCGCCGAAGGGCTGGCCGACCGCAACGATGTGATGCAGGCGCTGGCCAAGCAGCACAATGCGCAGTTTGCCGATCTGGTCACGGACCCGCCCGATGCAAGGCTTGCGGGGCGATTGCCAGCCTCGCTTTGCCAGCAGTACCGCGTGATCCCGTGGATGGATATCGGTGGCACGCTGCTTGTTGCGACCAGCAGGCCGAATGACTTTGGCCAATTGTGTACCTGTATGGGGAGCGATGGCCTGCGCATGTTGCCTGTCGTGGCGGATGCGCAGCACATACAGGATCAGATTAGCCGCCTTTACGGGGCTGAACTGGTGCAAAAGGCAGCAACACGCGTGCCTGCCGCCGAAAGCTGCCGGACGTGGGAAACCGCGCCCCTGCGCCGGACGGCGATTGCGATAGCCGTTCTTGCGGGCAGTGTGACCGCCTTGGTGATGGCCCCGTTATGGAGCCTGACAATTGCCATGCTCTTTGCGTTTGTGATGCTGTTGATGTCCACAACCCTCAAGGTGGCGGCGTTATGGGCGCAATATACCCACCGTGGCGATGCGCCTGTGCCGCTTTTTCGGCGGCACACAGACCCGTTCCGAATGCCGCGTGTTTCAATGCTTGTGCCATTGCTGAAGGAAAAAGAGATTGCCGGCGCGTTGATCACCCGGTTGTCGCGACTGACGTACCCCAAAAGCCTGCTGGATGTGGTTCTGGTGCTGGAAGAGGGTGATGATGTCACCCATGCGACCCTTGCGCGCACGAAATTGCCGTCTTGGATCAGCGTCATTCAAGTGCCAGAGGGGAACAACCTGACGACCAAGCCACGTGCGCTGAACTATGCGCTGGATTTCTGCGAGGGCAGCATTATCGGCGTTTGGGATGCCGAGGACGCGCCTGAACCCGATCAAATCGAACGCATCGTCACACGTTTTCAAACGGCGCCCCAAAGGGTGGCGTGTTTGCAGGGGATACTGGATTATTACAACCCCCGCGCCAATTGGCTATCGCGTTGTTTTACAATTGAATATGCCGCGTGGTGGCGTGTGATTCTGCCGGGGATTGCCCGTCTGGGGCTGGTCATTCCGCTGGGCGGTACAACGTTGTTTTTCCGCCGCAACGTGCTGGAGGAACTGGGCGGTTGGGACGCGCATAACGTGACCGAGGATGCAGATCTGGGCGTGCGTCTGGCGCGCCATGGCTACATCACCGAACTGCTGCCGACTGTGACATACGAAGAGGCAAATTGCCGCGCGTGGCCGTGGGTCAAACAACGCTCGCGCTGGCTCAAGGGGTTTTTGATCACGTGGTGTGTCCACATGCGCAACCCGCGTCAATTGCTGCGTGATCTGGGCTGGGTCCGTTTTATGGGGCTGCAAACGGTGCTGTTGGCGGGGGTTTGCCAGTTTGTCTGCGCGCCGCTTTTGTGGTCGTTCTGGCTGGTGCTGGCGGGGCTGCCGCATCCGGTTGCAGAGACACTGGGCATGCCTGTTGTCTGGGGCATGGTGATCGTGTTCATTCTGGCCGAAACGCTGAGCATCGGGTTGTCGATGGTGGCCGTGTCGGACAAGGAGCACCGCCATCTGATGGGCTGGTGCCTGACGTTGCCGTTCTATTTCGTGCTGGGGGCGTTTGCCGCGCTCAAGGCGATCAAGGAAATGGTGATCAGCCCGTTTTACTGGGACAAGACGGAGCACGGGGTGACGTCTTGTGCCGATGTGGACATAACTGCGGTGGCATTAAATGCCCGCCAACCACAAGAACCGCGCCTCTAGCCGGTCTCTTCGATGCGGGCGGCTTCCTGCTTGAGCCGTGTGACGAAAGCCAGCGAGATATGTTCGCGCAGCGCCTCATCGGCGCCTTCTTCGTCGCGCGCGGCAATCCGGTCAACGATGCGCGCATGTTCGGCCTGCGCAATTTCGCCGCGCCCTTCGGCGGCAAGCGAGGTCGTCGCCATCAGCGCCATGGAGCGGTAGACCAGATCAAGCTGCTGCACCAGATAGCGGTTGTGCGAGGCCAGATGCACCTGTTTGTGAAACCGCCGGTTGTTGCGGGCCAATGCGGAGGTATCACCGATAAGCGCATTGTCCGCCTCAACCATTTCACGCAGCACGCGCACCTCTTCGGGGGTGGCGTGGCGGGCGGCTAGGCGCGCGGCAAGGCCTTCCAGCTCTCCGCGCACCACGTATAATTCCGCCGTCTGGTTATGATCCAGTGACGCCACAATCAGACTGCGCCCTTCACGGGCCAGCAAAGATTGCGTCTCAAGCCGCTGCAAAGCTTCGCGGATCGGGGTGCGCGACACGCGAAAGCGTTCGGCCAATTCGATTTCAACCAACCGGTCGCCGGGGCGATAGGTGCCCTGATCAATGGCGTCCAGTATCATGCCATAGGCGTCCGTCGGTCCGGGTCTTGGTGCGGGCATCGTTTTTCCTTTGTCACGCGCCAGTTTACCGCCCGCGTCCTTTTGCGCAAGCGCCCATACGCATCGCCACTTGCCCCTCTGCTGTCCAGCGCCTAGCAAGGGATCATGCCAAAGGACGCTTTTTCACATGTCGATACGTGGGTGTTTGACCTTGATCATACGCTCTATCCGCCGTCTGCGCGGCTTTTTGAACTGATCGAAGTCCGCATGACGGCTTGGGTGATGGATAAGCTGAATGTAGATCGCGCGCGCGCGGATTACTTGCGGCGGTATTACTGGGAAACCCATGGCACCACGCTGGCGGGGCTGATGCGCGAACATGACGTTGATCCCGAACCCTACCTGGTGGATGTGCACGACATTTCAATGGACAGCCTGACCCCCGATCCGCAACTGGCTGCGCGCATTGCGGCCCTGCCGGGACGCAGGATTGTCTACACCAACGGGTGTGAACCCTATGCCCGCCGTGTGATCGAGGCACGCGGGTTAAGCGGGCTTTTTGATGCGGTTTACGGTGTAGAGCATGCGGGATTTCAACCCAAACCCGACCATGCAGCATTTGATAAGGTGTTTGCGTTGGATGGGTTGGTGCCTGCCCGCGCGGCGATGTTCGAGGATGATCCACGCAATCTGGCGGTGCCGCATGCGATGGGCATGAAGACCGTGCATGTGGCCCCTGTGCGACTGGATGCCACGCATATCGAGTATCATACAGACGATCTGACGGGTTTTCTTGGGCAGTTGGGGCATTAAGTGTCTGGCATGGCTTTTGATTGCGATACTCTGATTTCAGGCGGCGGCATTGCCGGGCTGACGGCGGCGGCGGCCTTTGGGACTGCGGGCTTTGATGTGATCTGTGTGGACCCTGCGCCGCCGATCACGGAACGCGACGCCAAAGGTGCCGATATGCGCACCACCGCGATGCTGCAACCGGCGCGTGATGTGCTGATGGCGGCAGGTGTCTGGGACGCGCTGCTGCCCCACGCGGCAGAATTGCAGGTCATGCGGATTGTCGATGCGGGCGGCGAGGTCGCGGAACCCCGCGTCACCCGTGAATTCCGCGCATCCGAGATTTCAGAGCTGCCCTTTGGCTGGAACTTTTCCAACTGGCTGCTGCGCCGCGAATTGGTGGCGCGCCTGGACGCATTGCCGAACGTCGATTTCCGCCCCGGCACTGGCACAACATCGCTGTTCACGCGCACCGCAGAGGCGCGTGTGGGGCTAACGGACGGCACGCGCATCACCGCGAAACTGGTGATCGCCGCCGACGGCCGCGCCTCACCGATGCGCGAGGCTGCAGGCATTTCAGTCAGCACGCGGCGCTACGGACAAAAGGCGCTGGCATTTGCCGTCACGCACCCCGTCCCCCATGAAATGGTCTCGACCGAGATCCACCGGACGGGCGGGCCATTCACACTGGTGCCCCTGCCCGACCGCGATGGCCTGCCCTGTTCCGCGGTTGTGTGGATGGACGACGGGGCCAAAGTGATGGCGCGCGCAGAAATGGATATCGCGGCGTTTGAGGCCGAGATGTCAGAACGGTCTTGCGAATTGTTCGGCCCGCTGACATTGGCCAGCCCGCGCAACGTCTGGCCGATCATCAGCCAACACGCAGAGCGGCTGTCGGGAGAACGTATCGCGCTGATCGCAGAGGCCGCCCATGTGTTGCCGCCCATCGGGGCGCAGGGGCTGAACATGTCTTTGAAAGATATGGCGACGCTGTTGGGATTGGCGCAGGCCGCGCCGGACACCCTAGGCGATCAGGCCATGTTGGAGGCCTATCACAACGCGCGTTACAGCGATGTACAATTACGGGTGCGCGGTATTGACCTGCTGAACCGCGCCTCGCAGGCAAGCGCCCCTTTGGCCCGCGACGCCCGCGCGGTTGGTCTGAACGCGCTTTATGGTTTGGCCCCGGTCCGCAAGATGCTGATGCAGATGGGGCTGGGCGTCAGCTAGAGCCTCGATGCGAAAAGCCCCGGAACAGGTCCGGGGCTTTGTTGGTTAAAGAACCTCGTCAACAACGGCGCGCAAGCGGCCCAAAGTCGCGTCCACATCATAAAGCTTGTCCAACCCGAACAATCCCAGACGGAAGGTGCTAAAACCCTCGGGCTCGCCCACTTGCAGCGGCACGCCGGCCGCGATCTGCATGCCCTTGGCCGCAAACGCCTTGCCGTTCTGCACGGACGGATCGCTGGTGTAGCCCACGACCACGCCGGGCGCGCCGAAACCGTCGGCGGCAACCGACACGACGCCCTTGTCTGACAGCATTTTGCGCACCCCGTCGCCCAACCGCCACTGCGCCTCTTTCACGCGCTCGAAACCATAGTCTTTGGTCTCTAGGATCGTATCACGGAACGCGCGCAAGGCGTCTGTCGGCATGGTCGCGTGGTAGGCGTGACCGCCATCCTCATAGGCTTTCATGATCGCGCGCCATTTGCCCAGATCAATGGCAAAGCTGTCTGACGTGGTTTCAGCCAAGCGCGCCTCGGCGCGGGCAGACATCATCACCAGACCGGCGCAGGGTGACGCGGACCAACCCTTTTGCGGTGCGGAAATGACCACATCGACGCCCAGCGCCTTCATATCGACCCAAGCACAACCCGATGCGATGCAATCGAGCACTACCAGCGCGCCGACCTCATGCGCCGCTGTGGCCATCTGCGTGATGTAATCATCGGGCAAGATCACACCGGCGCTGGTTTCCACATGCGGGGCGAACACCACCTGCGGCTTGTCGGCCTTGATCGCCGCGACGACCTCTTCGATCGCGGCGGGCGCAAAGGGGCTGGCTGCGGAATTGCCCTGCTGGCGCGCCTTGAGCACATTGGTCTTGGCGGTCAAACCACCGGTTTCGATGATCTGGCTCCACCGGTAGGAGAACCATCCGTTGCGCACCACCAAAACGTCTTGGCCACGTGCAAACTGCCGCGCGACCGCTTCCATCGCGAATGTGCCGCCGCCGGGGATTACAGCGACCGCGTCGGCGTTGTAGACCTCTTTCAACAGATCAGAAATGTCGCGCATAACCTGTTGGAACGACCCGCTCATGTGGTTCAGCGAGCGGTCGGTAAAGACCACGGAAAATTCATCCAGACCGGTCGGGTCAACGGTGTTCAGCAGTGCCATATCGTGTTCCTCCACTAGGTTTGCACGCTGAATACAAATCTGCGGCGTCCTTGGCAAAGTCTATCTGGGTATACAACGCAGCAACCTATGGCAGGGAAGTTTCCGTTAAACGTCACGCGTTCCTAAAGCGGACCGGTCAGGCGTTCCTCGCTCAAGAGCACGTTCGCCTCCACTTCACCCGCGCCCGGCAGGGTCATAATGCGACGTCTGAGCACACGTTCAAAGTCGGGCAAATCCCGCGCCACGACCCGTAGGCGGTAATCATACAGGCCCAGAACATGCTCTACCGTTTGCACCTCGGGTATGGCGCTGACGGCACGTTCAAAATCTTCCAGACTGACACGGCCCTTGGTCGCCAGCTTGATGCCCAGAAAGACGGTGACGCCAAATCCCAGCTTTTCGGCGTTCAACCGCAAGCGGCGTTCAGCGATGATGCCCGCGTCCTCCAAACGCTTGATCCGCCGCCATGTGGCGGGTTGCGACAGGCCAAAATGCTTGCCAAGCGCGCTTGCCGATTGCCGTGCGTCCTCTGCAAGCGCCTTGATCAGACCGCGATCTATGTCATCCAAGTCTATCATAACGGCAAGGTTTCCTCGCCTTTGATCCGCGCCACATGCATCAGCGCCTCGATATCCGCGATATGCGGCAAGGTCAGAATGCGGGCGCGGTAAATCTGCTGATAATGCGCCATGTCGCGGGCAATGATGGACAGGCGCACATCGACGCGGCCCAGAAAGGTCTGCATTTCAATAACCTCCGGCACGCGCCGCGCCTCGGCCATAAACGCGTCAAAGGCATTGCCTTGGGTCTTGTCCAGCGTGACCCGCAGCGATACTTCCACGGCATAGCCAAGGGCGGCCCAGTTGATCACAGCACCGACACCACGCAAGATATCCGCCTCTTCCATCCGCGCAATGCGCCGCGCGGCCCGCCCGGCGGTCATCCCGCAGCGGTCCGCCAATTCCCCCGGTGACAGGCTCGGCTCTGCCTGCCAGTAGCGCAATAATCGCCGATCCGCATCATCAAGCATGATTTTTCCAGTAACTGACTAAATCACGCATTATCATCTTCAATTTTCCAAATAAACTCAAAAATCAGCGCTGGCCCCTCGCGCACCGATGCGTATGTTGCACCTCAGATGACACCCAACCCAAAGGATTAAACCAATGCGCGTTTATTATGACCGTGACTGCGACGTGAACCTGATCAAGGACAAAAAAGTCGCCATCCTCGGCTACGGCTCCCAAGGCCACGCCCACGCCCTTAACTTGCGCGACAGTGGCGCGAAGAACCTTGTCGTTGCCCTGCGCGACGGTTCTGCGTCCAAGGCAAAAGCCGAAGGCGAAGGCCTCAAGGTAATGGAAATCGCGGCAGCTGCGGCTTGGGCCGACGTGATCATGTTCACCATGCCCGACGAATTGCAGGCCGATACCTACAAAAAATACGTCCACGACAACATCCGTGAAGGCGCCGCAATCGCGTTTGCCCACGGTCTGAACGTCCACTTTGGCCTGATCGAGCCAAAAGCAGGCATCGACGTTATCATGATGGCCCCCAAAGGTCCGGGTCACACTGTGCGCGGCGAATACACCAAAGGCGGCGGCGTGCCTTGCCTTGTGGCCGTGGACAAAGACGCCTCCGGCAAAGCGCTTGAGATTGGTCTGTCCTATTGCTCCGCCATCGGTGGCGGTCGTTCCGGCATCATCGAAACTGATTTCCGTGAAGAGTGCGAAACCGACCTGTTTGGTGAGCAAGCTGTTCTGTGTGGCGGTATCGTCGAATTGATCCGCATGGGTTTCGAAACGCTGGTAGAGGCGGGCTACGAGCCAGAGATGGCTTATTTCGAGTGTCTGCACGAGACCAAGCTGATCGTGGACCTGATCTATGAAGGCGGTATCGCCAACATGAACTACTCCATCTCCAACACCGCCGAATATGGTGAGTATGTTTCCGGTCCCCGCATCCTGCCCTACGCTGAGACAAAGGCACGGATGAAAGACGTTCTGACAGACATCCAGACTGGCAAATTCGTGCGTGACTTTATGCTGGAGAACGCTGTCGGTCAGCCATCGTTCAAAGCGACACGCCGCATCAACGATGAGCACCAGATCGAAAAAGTTGGCGAAAAACTGCGCGGCATGATGCCTTGGATTTCGGCTGGCAAGATGGTCGACAAAGCGAAGAACTAAGCGACCGCTTATGTGATGAGTGCAAGGCCCGGAGGATCACTCCGGGCTTTGTGCATTTCTGGCCTAACGCGCCAACCGAGCACCGGGTGCCATTGACTTCACCCCTGCAGACGCAGATGCAGCGCATAAAACCGGAGCGCGCATGACCCCTTCCCCCCAAATCACATGGCACAGTTGGTTGATGATCGCGCTGTTGGCGTTCATCTGGGGCGGTACGTTTCTGGTGACCGAAGTCGCGCTGACCGGCATGACGCCCTTTTGGGTAGCCGCCGCCCGCATCGGGTTCGCAGCCGTCATAATGAGCGGTATTTGGGCGGCACGCGGGTTTGCATTGTTTGAGACCCGCCCGGCACCCGACCAGATGATCGCACTGGGTTTTATCGGTGCATTCAGCGGCGCGATCCCTTTTGCATTGCTGGCGTGGGGCCAGCAATACGTCACTTCTGGCTTTGCAGGTGTTTCAATGGCGTCAACGGCGCTGATCATGCTGCCGCTGGCGCATTTCTTTGTCGCCAGCGAACAGATGACATGGCGCCGCGTGATCGGATTCTTGATCGGTTTTGTCGGCGTCGCCGTCCTGATCGGCGGACAGGCATTTGAAAGCACGGGCGGGTCATTCGAGACCGCCGGGCGGTTTGCCTGCGTTACTGCGGCGTGTTGTTATGCGATGAGTTCGATCCTTATGCGGCGTTTGCCGGGGGTGGACGCAATTGGCTTGGCAACCGTGCTGTTGTTGATCGGATCGTGCATCAGCATTCCGATGGCGTTGATCCTTGAAGGGCTACCACAGATGCCGACGCTCGAAATTCTGGGTGTTCTTGCGTTTTTGGGGTTGGTGCCGACGGCGGCGGCCAATTTCCTGCGGGTTTTGGTGGTGCGCAGCGCGGGGCCGGTGTTCATGTCGCTGGTCAATTATCAGGTGCCGGTGTGGTCGGTGGTGCTGGGTGCACTGATTTTGGCAGAGCCACTGCCGCCATCGCTGATCTATGCGATGGGGCTGATATTACTGGGCGTCGGGATCAGCCAATACGGCGCACTTACGCGCTTGTTTGCGGCGCGTCGCTGATCAGTCTTGCACGGCCTCTTCGACAGCGGCCACAACCGCATCAACGCAACGTTCCATATGGGCGGCATCTTCGTGTTCTGCCATGACGCGGACCAAAGGTTCGGTCCCCGACTTACGGATCAACAAGCGACCACCCTCAGCCAGATCGGCTTCGGCCTGTGCGATTGCCGCGGACACTTTCGCGTCGTCCAACGGGGTTTGACCGGCGGCAAAGCGCACGTTCTTCAAGAGCTGCGGGACGGGTTCGAATTGGTGCAACAATTCTGAGGCAGGTTTATCCGAGCGGACCATTTCGGCAAGAAACTGAAGGCCGGCCATCAGTCCATCACCGGTGGTGGCGTGGTCCGTCATCACGATATGACCGGATTGTTCGCCCCCCAGATTAAAACCGCCCTGCCGCATGCGTTCCACAACATATCTGTCGCCGACATTCGTCCGCTCCAGCCGGACACCGTTTTCGCCCAGCAGGCGCTCCAGCCCAAGATTGCTCATCACTGTCGCAACCAGCGCACTGCCTTTCAGGCGCTGGTCCGCCGCCCATCGCAACGCCATGAGCGCCATAAACTGGTCACCGTCACCGATATTGCCTTTTTCATCGATCAGAATGATGCGGTCGGCATCGCCGTCCAGACACAAACCGACATCGGCCCCTTCTGCCAGCACGCGCGCAGCGGCGGCCTCGGGGTGGGTGGACCCGCATCCTTCGTTGATGTTGAAACCGTTGGGGGAAACGCCCATCGGGATGACTTGCGCGCCCAGTTCCCACAAGGCCATCGGGGCCACGTGGTGCGCCGCACCGTTGGCGCAATCAAGGACGATCTTGATGCCGTCCAGCCGCATCTGGCGCGGGAAAGTCGTCTTTACCCGCTCAATATAGCGGAACCGGCTGTCATCGATGCGTTTGGCACGGCCGATCTCTGTGGCGGTGACAGGCTCGACACCGGCGGCAACCAAGGCCTCAATCTCGGCCTCAGCCGCATCTGACAGCTTGAATCCGTCAGGGCCAAAGAACTTGATCCCGTTGTCGTGCGCAGGGTTGTGGCTGGCTGAAATCATCACGCCAAGGTCTGCGCGCATTGAGCGTGTCAGCAGACCCACGGCAGGTGTCGGCAACGGGCCAAGCAACAGGACATTCATACCTGTCGAGGTAAGACCGGCGGTAAGTGCGTTTTCAAACATATAGCCCGACAGGCGCGTGTCCTTACCAATCACAACGCGGTGGACACCTTTGTTCTCACGGCGAAAATACTGACCAACAGCGGCCCCGATGCGCAATGCGTTTTCCGCGGTCATGGGGTGGATATTGGCGGTGCCACGCACGCCGTCTGTGCCAAAAAGCTTGCTCATGTATGTTGTCCTGATGTGGAGGCACGCCACAGGGCGATGGCCTCAATCGTTTGGGGCACGTCATGGACGCGCAAGATTTGGACACCTTGGGCGATGCCCGCAAGTGCCACAGCAATAGATCCGGGCATGCGAGAGGCGGCCTCGTCTGTGCCGCCGATGGTGCCGATAAAACGCTTGCGTGACGCGCCCAAAAGGATCGGCACCCCCAGCGCGTGAAACAGGCTGAGCCGCGCAAGCAGTGTCAGATTATGGGTCAACGTTTTACCAAAGCCGATGCCGGGGTCGGCAATAATGCGGTCCCGCGCAATGCCTGCGGCTTCTAGCGTGGCAATCTGGCCTGCCAAAAAGTCATAAACATCCAGCAGAACGTCATCATATTGCGGGTCTTGCTGCATGGTCGCAGGATTGCCCAGCGCATGCATCACACAAACCGGTACGTCCCGCGCAGCGGCCAGTGGCATCAGATCCATGTCATAAGTGAAGCCGGACACATCGTTGATCAGACCCGCCCCCGCAACGATGGCCGCGTCTGCAACCTGCGCTTTGCGCGTATCAATAGAGATCAACGTTTCAACGCCCGCGTCACGCAAGCCCTTGATCACAGGTGCTGTGCGGCGGATTTCGTCAGCGTCGCGAACCGTCTTGGCACCGGGGCGCGTGGATTCGCCGCCAACGTCCAACAGATCAACGCCAGCATCGCGCATGGCCACGCCCGCGCGCACCGCATCAGCCTCTGCCGCATGCACGCCGCCGTCGGAAAAGCTGTCGGGTGTGGTGTTCAGGATCCCCATGACGCGCGGTCGGTCCATGCGCAAACTGCCCACGTCGCGGCGCGGTATCGACAAACGTTCTGCCACATCCATCGGGATATCAGCCGTTGGAATGATGCGCGGCACACGGCCACGCGCCAATACTTCGACATCTGTGAACCAGCCCCAACCGCCCGCGAGGCGCAAGGCGCCCGCCGGGCGCGCGGGCCCGGTCTGTACCAGCGGGCGAAAATATTCAGGCGTTTGTGTCACAATATCGCCTGATCCAATGCAATTCCGCGCAGAGGCACCGACGTATTCCCGGGAAGGTCTGCACCAATGACCACCATTTCCTGTGCGCCAAAGGTTGCGGCGAACCATGAGGCCAATGCCACAGCATCACGCGGTTGCGCCGAAGGCGTATCGACAGCGTCCAGTACGATCTTGGAAGGGGCCCAAACGCAGGTTTGGCCGTTCTTCATGGCCCAATCCAGCTCTGTCCGGGTTTCGACAACAACACAACGGTCATCAAGCGATGCCAAGACCCAGCAATTTTGCTCAATCGCCAACAGGTCAATCCGGCGTTGTGCCATTTTGTGCGGCACCTGCGGTGCGGGCGCGTCACTGGCTCCGACGCAAATGATCAGAGGCCTACCCAAAGCATCAAGCTGGTCAAGCCACCCCTTGAGGTGCGGCGACGCAATGGCCGCGTTGCTGAGGTAGACCAGTTCGGGATGGAGTGTTTCCCCTGCTTCTACCGCTGCCAATGCTGCGGTATCGCGCGCACGCACGATTTCAACGCCCAGCGCGCCCGGACCCCGGTCAAGCTTTTCAATGCGCACAAAGACGCGCATGGCTTGCGGTTCCAACAAAATGCGTTCGGCAACTCGCGCGGCAAGGGTTTCAAGCAGGTTCAGCCGTTCTGCTGCCAGTTCCGCAGCAATGGCTTCGGTCACGCGGTCATAGCTGAGGATGCGGTCAACATCGTCGTCAATTGGGCCGGTCAAGGGCCGCACTTCGACGACAACGTTAAAACATATGCGCTGCGTGACCCCGCGTTCGGCCTGAAACGCGCCAATCTCAACGGTGACGATGTGATCGCGCAGCGAGATGCGGTCAAGCGGGTCATCACCTGACATGGCCTTGGCACGTTCGGATGGATGCGCAAAGGCAAGGCGGATTTCATTCGTCATGGGAGGCAGACCTGCAAATTCTATTTCAGTGCCCGCTATAGACGGTTTTACGCATTTTGGCAGGCCGTATTGCGGCATCGTGCCTCGCGTTTTCGCCCCGCGTGGCCACAGTGCCGCACCTGTCTGAGGCCCGACCTCAGTTAGAGGCGCTCTTCCAAGTGTGACGGTAAAACAGGTGGTCGCCAATCCGCGCAGTCCGCTTGTACACCCGCGACCAGCTGGGTCGCACCGCAGTCGTGTGATAATGCGTTGCACCTTCGGTCAACTTCGGCGCATTGCCGTCGATGATGACATCGGCGACTTTGCCAACCCGTGAATAGGCGCGTGGCTCAGCGATGACTTCGGCATGACCATCACAGGTATAAGTAAACTGGCACTGGTATTTTTTGCCCGTCCCCTGATTGATCACGCCACACAGGGAATTGGGAAAGCGTTTGCTTTTCACCCGGTTCATGATCACTTCGGCAACGGCGAACTGACCTTTGACCGTCTCGCCGCGCGCTTCAAAATACAGCGCTTCGGCAAGGCAATGCCACTCTTGGGTCCGGTTCGGTTTTGGCTGTGCGTCGATCCAACTCCGCGAATATTCCACGTTGCGCGATCCAGCTTCGGCGGGCGGTTGGGTCAACAGGTCCTTGAGACGTTTTTGACCTGTGTTTTTCAGCCCGCGCTCTTCAAGACGCGCCAGTTCTTTGGCGCTTTCAGAAGAGGCTTGAACCGTCAAAGGAGACAACAAAACCGCTGCGGCAGTGGCAGCAACGAGGATAGAACGGATAAAAGGCATCGGGCAGCTCTTGGTCATTTCAATTGGCCAGCGCCTAACCAACTTCTTCAAAAGCGGCAACCCACCCGCAAAGCGTTACGCTATTTCCCGCCGAGCACCACAATCTGTAGCGCTTTTCAATAGGGTAGTGTGCCTATCTTGTGTCCGATGGCCAGTTGGGCTGCGGCCAATCGTGCGACAGGAACCCGAAAAGGAGAGCATGAAACGTAGTCAAAACCCGCATCACGGCAAAACGCTATCGATTCGGGGTTGCCTCCGTGTTCGCCGCAGATCGACAAAGTGATGCCCGGTTGGGCCGCGCGACCCCGCTCTGCACCCAGTTTCAACAGCTCACCGACACCGTCGATATCAAGCACATGAAACGGGTCTTCGGCAAAAACACCCTGCTGCACATAATCCGACATAAAGCGGCCCGCGTCGTCGCGCGACAGGCCATATGTCATCTGCGTCAGGTCGTTGGTACCAAAGCTGAGGAACGCACAATGCGGCGCGATTTCAGCCGCGCGCAACGCGGCGCGCGGTGTTTCGACCATGACGCCAAGGCGGTAGGAAAAACTGGCGTCGCGTTCGATGCGAACGGCGGCGGCGACGGCATCAACGGCCGCTTTGACCAGCTCTACCTCGCGGCGGGCAGAGACCAGCGGGATCATGATCTCTGGCACGACGGGATCACCATCGGCACTGGCGTCGATGGTCGCCTCGAATATCGCGCGCGCCTGCATTTCGTAAATCTCGGGCACGGTCACGCCCAGACGGACGCCGCGCAGACCCAGCATCGGGTTATATTCTGACATCGCCTCAACCCGTTCGGTGACGGCCGACAGTGGCAGGTTCAACGCATCGGCAAGCTCGCGTTGGCCCATTTTATCGGCGGGCAAAAACTCGTGAAGGGGTGGATCGAACAGACGGATACACACCGGTTGGCCCTGCATAATGCGGAAAAGCTGTGTGAAATCATCGCGCTGCATGGGCAGCAGGCGTTCCAACACCGCGCGGCGGTCCTCGCCGGTCTCGGCAAAGATCATCTCTCGCATAACGGTCAGGCGGCCGGGATCGAAAAACATGTGCTCTGTCCGGCACAGCCCGATCCCTTGGGCGTTGAAATTGCGCGCGGTCTGCGCGTCGGCGGGCGTGTCGGCGTTGGCGCGCACACCAATGTCTGCTGCCGCCTCTGCCCATTCCATCAGTCGGGTGAAATTATCGTCAAGTGCTGCTTCTTGCATTTCGGCGCTGCCTGCCAAGATGTCGCCGCTGGTGCCATCAACGGTAATCTCGTCGCCCGCCGAGAACACGCGCCCATCGCGGGTCGTGATCGTCTGCTTTTTCAAATTGAACCTGAGCGAGGACGCGCCAACCACACAAGGCAACCCCAAACCACGGCCAATGACGGCAGCGTGGCTGGTGATGCCGCCACGTTCCGTCAGGACGGCGGCAGCCGCGTGCATGCCGCGAATATCTTCGGGACTGGTTTCACGGCGGATCAGGATGCAAGCCTCGCCGCGTGAATCGTAGGATTGCGCCTCGGAAGGAGAGAACACCATTTTGCCGGTCGCCGCCCCCGGACTGGCCGCAATCCCGCGCCCAATCACATCGCGTTTCGCGCGTGGGTCAATCTGGCGGTGCAGCAATTCGGTCAAGGTGCGCGGCTGGACCCGCATCAATGCCTCTTCGCGTGAAATGATGCCATCATCGGCCAGCGCCACCGCGATGCGGACCGCAGCACGCGATGACCGCGCCACGCGCACCCCGTCAAGGATGTGCAGCGTGCCGTCCTGAATGACAAATTCGACCTGCATTTCCGCACGCAGTTTGACGCGCATAAGGGCGGCATAGGCTGTCAGCTCTGCAAAGGCTTCTGGTGCGAGTTCTTCCAGCGACGGGCCACGCGGGTCCTTGCCCAGATAAAGCGAGCCTGCGTCGCCTTGCAGCGCATCGCGCCCCTGCGACTGACTCAGGTAGCGACCGGTGATTTGCCGCAATCCCGTGTCTGAATCGACCAGTTGCAACACGCCCGAACCACACTGCCCTGCCCCCACTCCAAACGCCATATGTTGCACAACCAGACCAAGGCCCGCATCGGCTGGCGCGCCCTTGGCCTGACGCAACAATCGCGCCGATGTGCCGTCCCAAGCCCGCGCCATTGACCGCAGCACTGCGGTCAATTGAACGGAGGTGTCTTGGGGGAATTGTTCTTCGGTTTCAGCCTCATAGGCGTGCAACGATTGCGCCAGTGCAGAACGTCCGTCCCCCGTGACATCATCAAACATGTCCGGGTCCAGCCGCGCGACGTTCACCGCATAGCTTTGCACAAAACGGGTATAAAGGGCGGCGGCGGCATCATCGCCCATGGTTTCGGCAAGCTTTTCAAACCGGGCATTGTTGATCCCGATGTTAAGAACAGCACCCGGCCCGCCCCAATCGGGGTCTTGGCTGGAGGGACGCACACACATCAGCGCGCCTTCGGGGATTTGGGCCACAATGGCGTCGATATCCGGCATCCGCCCTTGGGCGATTTTCTTGACCGCATCAAACGACAACGCGATGGTGCGCGGCACAGGCAGGTCCAACCGGACCAAGCGCTGCAGGCACTTTGCCCGCCCGCCATGGGTCTCGTTCGCGATGGGCGCGGTGGGGGTCACAAGGGTGGTATTTGGATTATTCTGCACTGCAGCACCTTTAGCTTTCAAGCGCAGCATAGGGTGTTACAGCAATGTGACAAGCACGGAGTGTCAGGCTCTCCGGACACTCCGGCCCATGTGGGTGCGGCAGATTAGCCGTCGATGCGGGTCAGGTCCGCCACCGAGGTGCAGGTCGTGCGGATGCGGCTGAGCAGGTTCAACCGGTTGCGGCGCACGGTGGCGTTGTCGCTGTTGAC
>JAFMHE010000055.1 GCA_017854675.1 Paracoccaceae bacterium
ATAACGCGCTACGTTTTCTGGTCCGGCCTTGAATACGGCTCGACCGCTCGCAAAAGACAGTTCCTTACAGACGAGACCTAATATGACCCGATCCGACACCCTTCACCCCGCAGCAACCGCATACGCAAAGGAAGTCGCTGACGGCACCCTGTCGCGCCGCGAATTTATGACATGTGCCACATCGCTTGGACTGACGGCAGGCGCAGCCTATTCATTGATCGGGCTTGCACAGCCCGCTCAGGCCGCAGCGCATGCGCAAACGGGCGGCACTCTTCGCATCCAGAGCAGCGTCAAGGCGTTGAAGGATCCGCGTACCTATGATTGGCCGCAGATGTCGAATTATACGCGCGGCTGGTTGGAATATCTCGTGGAATACCAGACCGATGGATCTTTCAAGCCCGCTTTGCTGGAAAGCTGGGAGATCAACGATAACGCGACAGAATACACTTTGACGGTGCGGGACGGCGTGACGTGGAACAACGGCGATGCATTTACTGCCGCTGATGTCGCGATGAACATCGAACGCTGGTGTGACAAGGGCGTCGAGGGCAATTCAATGGCGTCACGCATGGCCTCGCTGGTGGATGACACCACAGGCAAGGCGCGCACCGGGGCCATCACGGCGACCGACGACCGCACCGTCAAACTGGTGCTGAATTCCGCCGACATCACGCTGATCGCAGGCTTTTCAGATTACCCCGCCGCCATCGTACACAGTTCTGCAAGCGGCGACCCGCTGGAGAACCCGATCGGAACCGGCCCTTACCTGCCTGCAGAATTCGAGGTCGGCATCAAGGCAGTGCTGGTGCGCAACGACAACCACACGTGGTGGGGCAAAGGGGCATATCTGGACCGGATCGAATACATCGACTACGGGACGGAACAATCCGCGACCTTTTCTGCGGTCGAAGCAGACGAAGTCGATATGATCTACGAATCCTTGGGCGATTACATCACGCTGTTTGATGACCTCGGTTGGGAAAAATCCGAAGCCGTCACAGCCAACACCGTCTGTATCCGGCCCAACCAGCAGGCCGAAGTGAACGGCATGAAGCCCTATAGCGATGTGCGCGTGCGCCGGGCTTTGGCAATGGCCGTGAACAATGCGATCTGCCTTGAACTGGGTTTCAACAACAACGGCACCGTGGCAGAAAACCACCACGTGTCACCCCTGCACCCTGAATACGCGGAATTGCCTGCAATCACTTATGATCCTGCGGCTGCCAAAGCATTGATGGATGAGGCGGGTATGGGCGATTTCGAGCACGAGTTGATTTCCATCGACGACACATGGCGCAAGAACACCACCGATAGTGTGGCAGCACAGCTGCGCGATGCCGGTATCAACGTCAAACGGACCATTCTGCCCGGCGCGACCTTCTGGAACGATTGGGTCGGCTATCCATTCTCGTCCACCGACTGGGCCCAGCGCCCGTTGGGTGTGCAGGTTCTGGCACTGGCCTACAAATCAGGCGCGGCATGGAACGAATCCGCTTTTGCCAATGCCGAATTTGACGGGCTCCTGACCGAAGCGCTGGCGATTGCGGATGCAGACGCACGCCGTGAAGTCAGTGCAAAACTGCAAAAGCTGATGCAGGATGAAGGCGTGGTCATACAACCGTACTGGCGTTCGATCTACCGTCACTACAAGCCCAGTGTTGTGGGCGCGGAAATGCATCCGGCGTTCGAGATCCATGTCTCCAAGCTTGGCTTTGCGGCCTGACACAATGACTGGTGGCACGCCTGTATCAGGGCGTGCCATCATCAGCATCAGCATCAGCATCCGCATCCGGTTCGGGCGGATTTACCCCGCTGCCCGCTTCGCGAGCGCCACTGCCACTTGGGTCGCCAACGCCATATCCTGCACCGATATCCATTCAAGCGGTCCGTGGATTTCCTGCATCCCGGTAAAGACATTCGGGCAAGGCACGCCCATCTCTGTCAGCCGTGACCCGTCTGTCCCGCCCCTGATCGGCACAGACACCGGCGTCAGCCCCACATCGGCCACAGCAGCACGCACCAGATCAACCGGGCTCATGTCCTTTTCCAGCCAATAGCGCATGTTTCGGTATTGCGGTGTAATTTCGCAGATGATCTGTGCACGCGGCTCTGTCTTGCCCACCACGTCGCAAACCTGACGCAACAATACGCCTTTGGCCTCCAGCCCTTCCATCTCGAAATCCCGGATGATCAGTGTGATTTCTGCCTCGGTTGACCCACCATGTATCTCGCTGATGTGAATGAACCCCTCGGTCCCCTCTGTGGTATCAGGTGTCATGGTCACTTGTGGCAGCATCATCACGATCTTGGACACAAGATGCAGCGCGTTGACCATCTTATCCTTGGCAAAGCCGGGATGTGCGGACACGCCCGTCACCGTCACCTTGGCCCCATCCGCCGAAAAGGTCTCGAACTCGATCTCGCCGGGTTTGCCGCCATCGAACGTATAGGCAAATTCCACCCCCAGATCGGCGGGCAAGCGCGGATCGACACCGCGCCCGATCTCTTCGTCGGGGGTAAAGGCCAGCCGGATCGTGGGCCGCATGATTTCAGGATTGCCCAGCAGATGACGCGCGGCGGTCATCGCAATCGCCACACCCGCCTTGTCATCGCCCCCCAACAGCGTGGTGCCGGACGCGGTGATGATATCCTCGCCCGCCTTACCCGCCAGATGCGGCGAGTTTTCGGGCGAGAGCAGCAGATCGGGTGCATCGGCAAAAGTGATATCACCGCCATTATAGCCCCGATGGACCACAGGTTTCACGCCTGTGGCATTGAACTGCGGAGCGGTATCAACATGGGCAAGCCATCCAATCACCGGACCCTTTGTGGTGCCGGGGATCGTAGCAAGTACCACACCGTAGTCGGTCAGCGTCACATCGCTTGCGCCCATTGCCTCTAATTCCTGCACCAGCAGGTTGGACATATTCAACTGAATGGCCGTGCTGGGCTGACTGGCTGATGTGGCATCACTTTGGCTGTCGATGGCAGCATAGCGCACAAGCCGTTCTTCCAGTTCGCTGTCAAACATCCGTGTCATGATCTACCCCTTGCCCTTGTCATCCGCGCTGCCGCGCATTTACCCCCATGACGCCGTGCAGCGCGGGTGAAGTCAAGCAGCAGTGCATGCGGATTTCTGCGTAGCGCCATGGCAGTTACCGCCCTGCCCCTTGAAACATCGCACCCTTTGCGCAATGTGAAAGGGAAGCGTAACCCGGAGATCACCATGGCCCTGCCCATCCGCGACCAACTGAAATACTGGGGCGTTGCCGCTGTCGTACTGATGGTGGCCTTGTGGTTCATCGGCGATGTGCTGTTGCCTTTTGTGCTGGGCAGCGCGATTGCCTACTTCCTTGATCCCGTCGCTGACAGGCTGGAGCGCATGGGGTTAAGCCGCGCAATGGCGACTGCCGTGATCACGGTGATAGCGATTTTGATCTTTGTCATCATGGCGTTGCTTGTGGTGCCGACGCTGGTCAACCAGACACTGAGCCTTGTCGAGATCGCGCCAGACCTGTTCCAACGGTTCTATGCTTTCTTGATTGAACGCTTCCCCTCCATTCTTGATCAAAGCTCAACACTTGGCAGTTCGATCAATGCGATTGGCGTCGCCATTCAGGAACGCGGCGGGCAGTTCCTGCAAACCGCACTGGCGTCCTTTGCGTCCATCATCAACATTATCGTTCTTTTTGTGATCGTGCCGGTTGTCGCGGTCTATATGCTGCTGGACTGGGACCGGATGACAGCAGCCGTTGACCGGCTGTTGCCCCGCGATCACGCGCCAACAATCCGACAACTGGCGCGCGACATTGACCGCACGCTGGCGTCGTTTGTGCGCGGGATGGGTACGGTCTGTCTGATCCTTGGCACGTATTATGCCATCGCGTTGATGATTGTGGGGCTGCAATTTGGCCTTGTCGTCGGGTTTATTGCCGGGCTTGTGACCTTTATCCCCTATCTCGGCGCGCTGTTGGGCGGCGCGCTGGCAATCGGGCTGGCGCTGTTTCAATTCTGGGGGGACTGGGTGTCTATCGGTCTGGTCGCAGGTATATTTGTGCTTGGTCAGGTGGCCGAGGGAAATTTCCTGACACCCAAACTGGTCGGCAATTCCGTGGGCCTGCATCCTGTCTGGCTGATCCTGTCGCTATCTGTGTTCGGCACACTTTTTGGTTTTGTCGGCATGCTGGTCGCCGTGCCGCTGGCGGCCTCCCTTGGTGTCGTGACACGGTTTGCAGTAGAGCAATATCAGCTGAGCCTGCTCTATAAGGGGACCGGCCCCGATGCCGCCCCGCCCCCAGACGAGGACTAAGCCGTGGCTGAACAGCTTGGCTTTGATTTGCCCAGCCGTCCTGCGCTGGGCCGGGATGCATTTTTCGTAGCGCCCACCAATGCGATGGCACTGGCAATGATCGACGGTTGGCAGGCATGGGCCGGCGGTAAACTGGTTCTGACCGGGCCACCGGGATCAGGCAAAACCCATCTGACCCATGTCTGGGCCGATATGGCAAATGCGCAGATTATTGCGGCAGATGCGCTGCAAACCGCCGATATCCCCACCCTTGCCAGTGGCAACATCGCGGTTGAGGACGTGCCGAACATTGCAGGTATCCCTGCGGCGCAAACCGCGCTTTTCCACCTGCACAACCTTGTATTGGCCGAAGGGCATGCGCTGTTGCTGACCGGCGCGCCGCCTGCGGCAACTTGGGCGCTGGAACTGCCAGATCTGATGAGCCGTCTGCGCGGCACGACCGAGATCAGCCTTGCGGCACCCGATGACACGCTGCTGGCCGCCGTTCTGGTGAAACTGCTGGCCGACCGCCAGTTGAGCCCCAAGCCTGATCTGATCCCCTATCTGCTGACGCATATGGACCGGTCCTTTGCTGCGGCCCAACAGATCACACAGCGCCTTGATGCGGCCAGCCTTGCGCTGAAACGCCCCCTGACCCGCGCGCTGGCCGTGCAAGTGCTGGACAAGCCCGACCGCGATACGTGATAGTAAAGGGACCGGCGGCAACATGATTGTCACAAAACTCTTACATAACTGAGCGATACGCGCCTCATGCCCAAAATACCCGCACCCGACGCAACCATCATCCCGTTGACTGACTTTCTCGCGGCAAAATTCCCCGCGCCCATTGATATGCCTGATCTGGACAAGGCCGGTCCGGGGCGGTTCTACAACCGTGAACTCAGCTGGCTAGGCTTTAACTGGCGTGTGGTGCAAGAGGCCGAAAACCCCCGTGTGCCGCTGCTGGAGCGGCTGCGCTTTCTGTCGATCTCGGCCGATAATCTGGATGAGTTTTACACCGTGCGCGTGGCGGGCCTGCGCGAACTGGCACAAGCGGGCAACACGACACCCGCCGCAGATGGTCTGTCACCCGCAGAACAACTGGTGTTGATCAACGAAGATGCGCGCAATCTGATGATGACCCAGCAGCGCGTGCTGGTGGACCTCATGACAGAGATGGACGCGCAGAACATCATGCTGGAACGGCTGGCCGATCTAACGCCCGATGATATTGCGCACCTTGAGGATGTTTTCCTCAATCAGGTCTTTGCGGTCCTGTCACCCCTTGCGATTGACCCCGCACACCCCTTCCCTTTCATCCCCAACACCGGTTACGCGCTGGCCCTGCAACTGGAACGCTCGCGCGACAAACGACCCTTGCAGGCCCTGTTGCCCGTTCCCGCACAGATTGACCGTTTCGTGTCATTGCCCGCTGATGACGGTTGCCTGCGGTATCTGCCGCTCGAAGACCTGTTGGTGCTGAACATCCCCAACCTTTTTCCCGGCTATAAATTGAAGTCCCACTTTGAATTCCGCGTGTTGCGCGACAGCGACCTAGAGGTCGAGGACGAGGCCGAAGACCTTGTGCGCGAGTTTGAGGTTGCCCTGAAACGCCGCAGGCGCGGTGAGGTTGTGCGCCTGACCCATTCAGCCGGCGCGCCCGAAAAGCTGAAATCAGTGATCATGGCAGAGCTTGGCGTGCAAGAGCGCGATGTGATCGAGATCGACGGCATGATCGGTATTGATGACCTGTCCGAACTGGTCACCGATGCCCGTCCTGATCTGCTGTGGCCGTCTTTTACCCCCCGCATCCCCGAACGCGTGACCGACCATGATGGCGATATGTTCACCGCCATCCGGCAAAAGGACATGCTGCTGCACCACCCCTATGAAACCTTCGACATGGTGGTGCGGTTTCTAAATCAGGCTGCGCGCGATCCTCAGGTCGTGGCGATCAAACAAACGCTTTACCGGACCTCCCGCGACAGCCCCATCGTCGAGGCGCTGTGCGAGGCCGCCGAGGACGGCAAGTCGGTCACTGCACTGGTGGAACTCAAGGCCCGCTTTGACGAGGCCGCCAACATCCGTCAGTCGCGCAGGCTGGAACGCGCGGGCGCACATGTTGTCTATGGCTTTATCGATCTGAAAACACACGCAAAAATATCGACCGTGGTGCGGCGTGAGGGCAACCAATTGGTAACCTATACCCATTACGGCACGGGCAATTACCACCCCATCACCGCGCGCATCTATACCGATCTGTCGCTGTTCACCTGTGATCAAAAACTGGGGCGCGACGCGACCAAAGTGTTCAATTACCTCTCGGGCTACGCGCAACCCGAACACCTCGACAATCTGGCGATATCGCCCACCACCCTAAAGGCACGCCTGCTCGAATTGATTGCCGCCGAGGCCGACCATGCCAAAAATGGTAAACCAGCCGAGATCTGGGCCAAGATGAACTCGATCGTCGACGACGAGGTGATTGATGCGCTTTATGCCGCATCGGGCGCAGGGGTAAAGATCAGCCTTGTGATCCGCGGCATCTGCGGGCTACGGCCCGGCGTGGTGGGCCTGTCCGAAAACATCCGCGTTAAATCCATTGTGGGGCGGTTTCTGGAACATTCGCGCATCGTGTGTTTCGGCAACGGCTATGGATTGCCGCATAAAAAGGCGCGTGTGTTCATGTCGTCCGCCGACTGGATGGGCCGCAACCTGAACCGGCGCGTGGAAACATTGGTCGAAATCGAGAACCCCACCGTAAAGGCGCAGATCACCAGTCAGATTATGGCCGCCAACCTTGCCGATGTGGCGCAAAGCTGGATCATGTCGCCCGATGGCAGCTTTGTGCGTGAACCGTTGCCAGAGGGGCAGTTTGCGTTCTCTGCGCACCGCTTTTTTATGGAAAACCCCTCCCTCTCGGGTCGCGGATCAGCGGGCGCCTCGGATGTTCCGGTCCTCACCCACACCGAGGACTGAGAACCGCAGCCTGACGCTATTTGGCTGCTAACGGGAGGTTAACGATTGACCCCCACTGGCCGCTGCCCCATTTTGCGGCCAAAGCCAAGGCGCGGAGTATTCATGGCCAATCAATTGACAACATCTCCTCAAGTGCCCGAAACAGGCGTCGCGGATCTGGGGCTTTTTGGCAAACCGCTGTTTCAGGATCCCGGCGCACGGGCATTGGCGCGGGTCGGTGTGGTCGATGTCGGGTCCAACTCTGTCCGTTTGGTGGTGTTTGACGGTGCGGCGCGTTCGCCCGCGTATTTTTACAACGAAAAGATCATGTGTGCGCTGGGGTCTGGCATGGCTGAAACCGGGCATCTGTCACCCAGCGGGCGCGCCCGTGCGTTGTCGGCGATGCGGCGATTCAAGGCGCTGGCTGACGGGATGGGATTGTCGGAACTCAGCGTGGTTGCCACCGCTGCGGTGCGCGATGCCAGCGATGGACGCGATTTCTGCGACGAAGTGCAGCGCGAAACCGGCTTGCGCATCTGGGTCATCGACGGCGAGGAAGAAGCCCGGCTTTCTGCCCAAGGCGTGCTCTTGGGCTGGCCGGGCGCGTATGGTCTGGTCTGCGATATTGGTGGATCATCCATGGAATTGGCCGAAATTTCGGGGGGCCGTGTGGGGCGGCGGGTCACATCGCACTTGGGTCCCTTGAAACTGCGCGAGATGAAGGGCGGTGCCAAGGCCCGTCATTCGCACATCAAAGACGTTATGCTGGCGCTGGCCGACAAGATGGGCGCGCAGCGCGACCGTCTGTTTTTGGTGGGTGGCTCATGGCGGGCGATTGCGCGCATCGACATGTACCGGCGCGGATATCCGCTGCATGTGCTGCACGAATACCGCATGACCCCGCGCGCGGTATCGGCCACGGTGGCGTTCATCAAAAATGCCGATCTGGAAGAGCTGCGCGCCGCCTGTGGCGTATCCAGTTCGCGCATGGCGCTTGTGCCTTATGCCGCCGAAGTGCTGGCGCGTCTGGTCAAAACCTTCCGGCCCAAGGACATTGCGCTGTCCAGTTACGGCATCCGCGAGGGCATGCTTTATGAACAAATGCCCCAACGCCTGCGCGACCGCGACCCGCTGATCGAGGCCTGCCGATTTGCCGAAGACAAAGACGCGCGGATGCCCGGTTTTGGCAAAATCCTGAACCAGTTTATCCTGCCCTTGTTCAAATCCGCCCCCGCCTCACGCAAACGGCTAGTCAAGGCGGCGTGCCTGCTACACGATGTCAGTTGGCGCGCACACCCCGACTACCGCGCTGAAGTCTGCTTCGACAATGCCACCCGCGCCAATCTGGGCGGGCTGAAACACACCGAACGCGTCTTTCTGGGCCTTGCGCTGCTGCACCGCTATTCGAACAAGCGCGAGAATTCCCGCTTTGCAGACCTCTACGAAATGATCGATGAAAAATCCCGATCTGACGCGGAAATCCTTGGCAAAGCGATGCGCTTTGGCGCCATGCTGTGGATGACAAACGACGCCGCGCGCGGCGAACTGCGTTGGTTTCCCAAAAAGAAACTGCTGCAGTTCCGCCTGACGCCCGACATGGTCCCGCTCTACGGCGAAGTGGCCGAAGCGCGTCTGACCTCGCTCGCCTCATCACTGGGCGCGCAAGTGGACGTAAAAACCGTCAACCCAAGCTAGTCCCTTTCTTCCCCCCCTCTTTGAAGCCAGAAATACTGCGGGGGGGGTCCGGGGGGGCAGCGCGCCCCCGGAACTGTCGTATGGCGCATCCGCGCGATACGAAAAACTTACACTCTTGCCGCGCGGATAAGCTTCAGGATGTCCTCTGCCGCTGCCGGTATATTCGTGCCGGGACCAAAGATCGCCTTGACGCCTGCGTCATAGAGGAACTGATAATCCTGCTGCGGGATCACACCACCACAGATCACCAGAATATCCTCCGCACCCGCGTCTTTCAGCGCTTTGACCAGTTGCGGGGCAAGTGTCTTGTGACCCGCCGCCTGCGAGGAAATACCGATGACATGCACATCGTTGTCCACCGCATCCTGTGCGGCCTCGGCAGGTGTCTGGAACAAGGGCCCGACGTCCACATCAAAACCGATATCGGCAAAGGCTGTCGCGATGACCTTGGCCCCCCGGTCATGCCCGTCTTGCCCCATCTTGACGACCAACATGCGCGGTCGGCGGCCCTCTTCTTCGGCAAAATCCTCAACCGATTTCTGGATCGCGGCGAACCCTGCGTCGCCCTCGTAGGCTGCGCCATAAACGCCGGCCAGCGTCTTCACTTCCGCGCGGTGACGGCCAAATACGGTTTCCATGGCCATGCTGATCTCTCCTACCGTTGCACGTGCGCGGGCCGCTTCAACAGCCCCTTCCAACAGATTGCCACCCTCGGATGCTCGACGGGTCAGTTCTTGCAGTGCTGCAGTGCAGGCACTCTCATCGCGGCTGTCGCGGATCGACTTGAGCCGTGCAATCTGGCTTATCCGCACGGCGACATTGTCGACGTCCAGAATGTCGATGGGTTCTTCCTTGTCGCGGCGGTATTTATTCACCCCGACAATGACTTCAGTGCCGCGGTCAATGTTGGCCTGACGTGTGGCGGCGGCCTCTTCGATCCGCAGCTTTGGCATGCCAGAGGCGACCGCCTTGGTCATGCCGCCCATCTCTTCGACTTCTTCGATGATCTGCCATGCAGCATCCGCCAGATCGGCAGTCAGTTTCTCAACGTAATAGCTGCCTGCCAGCGGATCGACGACGTTCGTTACCCCGGTTTCTTCCTGCAAAATCAATTGCGTGTTACGCGCAATGCGTGCCGAATGTTCGGTCGGCAGGCCAATCGCCTCGTCCAGCGAATTGGTATGCAGCGATTGTGTGCCGCCCAGAACCGCGCTCATCGCCTCATAGGCGGTGCGCACCACGTTGTTGTAGGGGTCTTGTTCGGCCAAGGACACACCAGAGGTCTGGCAATGGGTGCGCAACATTGAGGATTTGGGGTCTTTGGGTTCAAACTCCGCCATGATCTTGTGCCAGAGCAGACGTGCGGCACGCAGTTTGGCGGCCTCCATGAAAAAGTTCATGCCGATGGCGAAAAAGAACGACAGGCGCGGCGCGAACTTGTCCACGTCCATGCCCGCCGCAATCGCGGTGCGCACATATTCGCGCCCATCGGCCAGTGTGAACGCAAGCTCTTGCACAAGGTTCGCACCCGCTTCTTGCATGTGGTAGCCGGAGATCGAGATGGAATTGAATTTTGGCATCTCGTTTGCCGTAAATTCAATGATATCGGCAATGATACGCATCGAAGGTTCAGGTGGATAGATGTAGGTGTTGCGGACCATGAATTCCTTGAGAATGTCATTCTGGATCGTGCCCGCCAGCACCGATTTGTCATGTCCCTGCTCTTCGCCCGCGACAATGAAACTGGCAAGGATCGGGATCACAGCACCGTTCATGGTCATCGACACGCTGACCTTGTCCAGCGGGATGCCATCAAACAGGATCTTCATATCCTCGACACTATCAATGGCCACACCGGCCTTACCGACATCACCCTCAACACGCGGATGGTCACTGTCATAGCCACGGTGGGTGGCCAGATCAAAGGCTACGGAAACACCCTGCTGGCCTGCCGCCAGATTGCGGCGGTAGAAGGCGTTGCTTTCCTCAGCCGTAGAGAACCCTGCATATTGACGGATTGTCCAAGGACGACCGGCATACATCGTCGCCTTTACGCCACGGGTAAACGGGGCCTCACCGGGGATGGAACCCAGATGGTCCAGACCCTCAATATCATCGGCAGTATAAAGCGGCGCCACCGGCAACCCTTCAAGCGTGTGCCACGTCAGATCATCAACGCTGCGGCCGCGAAGTTCGCTTTCAGCGATGCTGCGCCACTTCTGTTGGGGCGTTTGCGTGTCCTTTGTCATAGCTTTGTCCTTTTGTGTACTGCCCGGGTGGCAAACTTGTGTCTGCTCTTGTCCGGGGATGTCCTGATGTCAGTCGTGCCAGACCATCCGCACCGGCGGTCAGCCAGTGCAGATCATCTGCGTATGTTTCGCGCATCGCTGCGCATTGATCGGCTGTGAACGGTTGCCATCGCCCTGCCCCATCCGGCAGAACCGCCGGATCACCGCCATTTCGTTCGATAATTCTGCGCAGCGCCGCCAGATCATCCGAGCGGTTAAGCCACCGGTCAAAAGAGATCGGAGAAATTGACTGGCCCAGCACGGTTTCAAGCAGTTCTTGCGGTTGCCCCGCGGCGTTTTCAAACGGCACGACCTGAATGTCTACGTCGGGCACGGCACAGGCCAGATCAGTGATCACATCGCGCCAACTGCGCGGGTGTTGTGTGATGGCCCGACAACGGCCTGCATCCGGCACCGCATGGCCGCGCGCCACGATGAATGCAGCCGCAGACGCCCACCACAGATCCTGCGCCCGCAAGCTAAGCACGACGCGCGTGATGCGTCCGTCAAATGCGGCAGCCACCCGTGCCATCCGCTCTCCCACACCGGGATAAAGGCTGCTGGAGCGGAAATTCTGCACACAGGTGCCGATCATGTTTTCGTCGCTCACAATCAACTGTTTGATGCCCTTATCGGCCAGCTTGGCTGTCAACAGACTGACCCGGCCTGTCGCACGGCGCCCGGCATGGCGGCGGTTTTGCAGGGCCGCCTTGCGGAAAAGCCCCGGGAAAACCGATTTACGTACCTGTTGTGGACCCCAAAAATGCACCTGCTGCTGCGCAAGCGCCGTCTCTTGGGCGCGAATATAATGCTGAAACGTCGTGGTTGCGGTGCGATGTGCCCCCACATGCAAAATGACATCCATAAGCGCGCGCCCCATCCGGCAAATCATGGCCGCCCCGCCCGGCCGATGTACGAGGATCGCATGTGTCATGACACAAATCCCCTTTCCCGCAGCTTAATGGAACAATTTGCGCATTCGGCCATCGCATTCGCGCCAAACAGCCTTATATTCACCCCAAGAGGAGCCAACATGAAACGCATCATACCGCTTGTTATTGCTGGATTATTCGCCACCGTGGCATCTGCTGATACCACGTCACCACTTGCGCCAGATGCCCTGTTTGCCCCCGCAGATATGGCTGATTTGAGCGAATTTCGCTGGAAAAAACGGCCCGTTCTGGTCTTTGCAGACAGCGACCAGGATCCTGCCTTCATCGAGCAGATGGAACTTTTGCATGCCCGCGAAGAAGAGCTTGTCGCCCGTGATGTGATCGTGTTGACCGACACGGACCCCGATGCGCGCAGCCCTTTGCGGCTGATGATGCGGCCAAGGGGGTTTATGTTGGTGCTGGTGGGCAAAGACGGCGGCAACAAACTGCGCAAACCGTTCCCATGGGATGTGCGCGAGATTAGCCGCAGCATTGACAAAATGCCCATGCGCCAGCGCGAAATCCGCGAGAATAAGGATGCCAGTGGAGACAGTTGATCGCGCGCAATTACGCGGTCTTCATTGCATGTTAAGCCAGAATGCCCTATGTTTAGGACATCACAGGAGGAGTGTTGAGATGAGTACACCAAAATCACCGCGCCCCGTTCTTGGCCAGCGCGGACCGCGTCCCGGCTGGTGAGAGATGTTTTGACAGCGCCGAAATCGCGCTGTTGCCATCTTCAAGCGCCTGTTTTTTCAATGAAATATAATCAGTATAGGCTGATATCCGTGTTCTATAAGGCTCTGACCTGAACGACGCTGAGCGCAGATCGTCAATGATCGCGTCAATCGCAAACACCTGATTGTAATAGCGGGTGACCGGCTGGATCACGTCTTCTGGCAGAATGTGGATTTCGGGCAGGATGGCGCGAAAGATCGTATCGTTCCGCTCTGACGGAATGACAGGCATATAGGTTTCGTTTTCTGCCATTTGATCGCTCACGATGTCCCACACCTCATCCAGATCGAAAAAGTTCAATGCATCGCGGTAATGCGTAATCTCGGCCATGAGTGCCGTCGCGATATCGTCCTGCTTTTCACGTCTGCGCCGCGCCGCCGCATGCCGGTCGCGCCTTCCGGCCACGACCCAGCCCAACACGTTCACCATCGCAGCAATTGCTGACGCGATGATGACCGGGCCTATCCATGCGCTGGCGTCCATTGGGGTCCTTATTCAAACTCGATGATCACATCATCCACTGCCAGACTGTCGCCCGGCTCTGCGTTTACCTTGGACACGATGCCCTTCTTTTCAGCGCGCAGGATGTTCTCCATCTTCATCGCCTCAATCGTGCACAGCGCTTGGCCCTCCTGCACCTCGTCACCGACAACCACGTCCAGTTTGACGATTAGACCCGGCATCGGACAAAGCAGCAGCTTGGACGTATCCGGTGCCACTTTTTCAGGCATCAAACGGGCCAGTTCGGCCTGACGCGGGGTGCGGACATGCACGCGCAGGTCAGCGCCACGGGTCCGGATGCGGAAACCACCAGAGATTTTGCCGACCTTCATCACCAAAGGCGCATCGCCCACGGTCATCGTGGCAAGATGGTCGCCCGGTGTCCAATTTCCCGCAACACGCAAATCGGTGCCATCGGCGAACTGGACTGTCGCGCCTTTGGGATCGGCCTCAATCGTGACATCAAAAGACTGCCCCTGAACGGCAACATTCCAATCGGTGCCGACTTTTCGTTCGTGGTTGTCCATCCGGCCAGACACCCGCGCGCGGCGAATCTCAGCCACGCGGTGCATGGCGGCTGTTGCCGCTGCAATCCGGCGCAATTCGACATCGGCCAGTGTCACGCCTTCGAACCCATCGGGGTATTGCTCTTCGATGAAGGCGGTCGTCATCGTGCCCTCGATAAAGATCGGGTGATCCATCACGGCAGACAGGAAGGGCAAGTTGTGGCCAATGCCTTCGACCTCGAAACTATCAAGCGCGACGCGCATCTGCTCAATCGCCTCGGCGCGGGTCGGTGCCCATGTGCACAGCTTGGCAATCATCGGATCGTAATACATCGAAATCTCGCCGCCCTCATAGACGCCGGTGTCGTTGCGCACAGCCATTGCGCCGGTGGGCGCGTTATCGGCCCATTTGCCATTGTCAGACAACGGACCTGCGGCGACCTCTTGTGGGGGGCGGTAGCGGGTCAGGCGGCCGATGGACGGCAGGAAACCACGATAGGGATCTTCGGCATAAAGCCGGTTCTCGATGGACCAACCGGTCAGTTTCACATCGTCTTGAGTGATCGTCAGTTTTTCACCATTGGCGACACGAATCATCTGTTCGACCAGATCAACGCCGGTGATCAGTTCGGTCACAGGGTGTTCCACCTGCAAGCGCGTGTTCATCTCAAGGAAGTAAAAGTTCTTGGCCCCGTCCACGATGAATTCGACCGTACCAGCACTGGTGTAGCCCACGGCTTGTGCCAATGCCACGGCCTGCTCGCCCATTGCTTTGCGGGTCGCTTCATCCAGGAACGGGCTTGGTGCTTCTTCGACAACCTTCTGGTTACGGCGCTGGATCGAGCATTCACGCTCGCCCAGATAAATACCGTTGCCATGCGCATCGCACAGCACCTGAATTTCGATGTGGCGGGGTTGTGTGACAAATTTTTCAATGAATATCCGGTCATCACCAAAGCTGTTGGCAGCCTCGTTCTTGGACGACTGGAACCCTTCGCGCGCCTCTGCGTCATTCCACGCAATGCGCATGCCCTTGCCGCCGCCGCCCGCTGACGCCTTGAGCATCACAGGATAGCCGACCTCGTTAGAAATCTTCACCGCCTCATCCGCGTCCGCGATCAAACCCATGTAGCCGGGCACCGTGGACACACCTGCCTCTTGGGCGATCTTTTTGGAGGTGATCTTGTCACCCATTTTCTCAATTGCGCCCACTGGCGGGCCGACAAAAGCCACACCAGCCGCTTCAAGAGCCTCGGCAAACTTGCTGTTTTCGCTCAGGAAACCGTATCCCGGGTGCACCGCCTGCGCGCCACTTTCCTTGACGGCCGCCATCACCTTGTCGATCACAATGTAGGATTGGTTTGCGGGTGGTGGCCCGATCAAAATCGCTTCATCGGCCATCTGGACGTGCAACGCCTGCGCGTCTGCCTCGGAATAAATCGCGACAGAGGAAATCCCCATTTTGCGGGCAGTCTTGATAACGCGGCAGGCAATCTCGCCCCGGTTGGCGATCAGGATTTTGGTGAACATGGGGTATCCTCTTGGGTCTTGGTATGAACGCAAAAAACCCGCTGCAGCCGGGACTGAGCAGGGTTCGAAAAACGGGTCGCGCGGCGCATCGCACCGCGCGAGAATGATGTTAGGTCAGGAACATTTGCCGGGGTTAAGCTGGCAATAGGTGAGGTTTGCCGCTGCGCCGATCGCCGCACCTTGGGCGATTGAACCACTGGTGACCGCTGCCGCCCCTGCGCCGATGACGCCACCGCCAAGGACCTGTTCGCCCACGTTGTCACCGCAGGCCGCAAGGCCGCCACACAAGGCGGTGCCAAGAATGATATGTCTGATACGCATGCTGTCGTTCCTTTGCTGCTCTTTTTCACAAGACCAACGCGGACGAGACTTTTTGGTTCCATCTGCGCGGCCCTGTCACCCCGCCCACCTCGGTTTTGCGGAAAAAGGGGCAGTACACGTGGTGCAGACGCGCACTGCCCTTGAGGGGAAGGGGTATGGTCTTCATCTGCAGCAAACCGCAACGTTGTACGCCCTGCCACACTTGGGAACGTGACCTGATTTGCGATGCGGGCCAAGGGCAGACCGCGCGCGCGCGATGTTTCGGCCAAGGGCCGCTGAAAATCGAAACAAGCTGGCAGAAACGCGCCGATCACGTGTCAAAGACTTCGGGAAAGGAGGCGCGCGCAATGCGTTCGTCGATGACCAGCATTGCCTCGTAATCGGCAGGATTAAACGGGTCCGTTGCAGGCAAAACCTCGCGACCAAAAAGCCACGAAAGACGGCCTGCGTCCAGATTGCCCCGCTCGAACGGCTGGTCGCCAAAATGCTCCCACAGTGCTTTCATGAAAGCCTGATCAGCACGCCTGTCGGGAGGACGGCGGTCGGAACGGCGCTCGCGCCGGGTGATCGGCGTGACCCCTTTTGGATTGGGGCGGCGCACGGTAAATTGAAAATCAGTCCCCGGAAGACGGCCCGGAAATCCGCGATGTTTCAGCATATAGGCTGGCATCAGAGGCCCTCCATCTTGAGGGCAATGTCCGCAGTTTTGCGCGGGGTGGTCAGGACAGGCGCAACCGCCTGTCCTGTATCAGGCTTACTTGTACTTGCCTGTGTATGTTGGCTCAACCGAGATGGGCTCGGGCTCAACCACAACGTATTCTTCGTCTGTCTGGCCGCTGGAACATGCCGCGATTGTGGCGACAAAGCCGATCGCTGCAAGGAATTTGATGCTCTTGGACATCTGTGTCTCCTGTTTTTACATTTGAGGCGCTGCACTGCTAGATGCCTCGCACGCCCCGGTTCTGAGGTAAGGGATACTTGGGTTATCCCGTTGAGAACCATAGTTGAAACTGATGGCATTAGATATGGTTCCACACTTAATCGGCGGTTCTGTGTCGCCGCTGTATCATTTTGTCCACAGGATGAACTTGCTGCCTCAAGATGTTGTGGTTGCATCACAAAGCCTCCCAGATGCAGGTGTTGTCCACAGGGCGATAAGCCTCGAAAAACTGTGTGACGTCCGGGTCTGACTGACCAAATTCGGTTTCCCGGTCTGCCAGCGATACGACAATCATGTCGCCTGTCAGCGCGTATTCGGCCATGTAGGGCAACGCAAGTGCCGTGCACAGATGCGCCATATCGGTCGCCACCACATCGTAGGCAAGCGCCTGTGTGCCAATCTGCGGCGCGACAAAGCGAAAGCGCAGCCATGTTTCCTGCCCCAGCGTGTCAACCAGCACCTCTTGCAAGGTCACGGGCTGGCCAGAGGGCACATCCATCGCCCAAGCCCCCTGCCCGAGCACAGCTAAAAAGGCGACCGTCCGCATCATGGCGCAGTTTCGTCCTTTGTCGGGAAATCCGCCGGCGAGATGATCTCGATCAGTTCCATATCATCGGAATGGCGCACCTCACGGTGCTTGATGCCCGAGGGTTGCAGCACACATGACCCCGCGCGCAGCAGATGCTCGCCCTCGCCCTCGTATTCAAACACGACCCAGCCTTGGGTGACATAGACCATCTGGAAATCCAGATCATGGGAGTGCCACGTGCCGGGGCTTTCCATGCCCGGCACAGCCCGGATCACATGCGCGCCGTGGGTGCCTTTGGTCGCGTCCTTGATGCCAAGGTCGCGGTATTCAAAGAACGGACGCAGCCCCGCGCCTTTGAAGGTGCCCGAGTCTGCATGAGCGATGGTGAAGGATTGGTTTTTGAATATCTCACTCATCAGATGCCTCTTCCGTGTTTCTAAGTTCAGAAAGCGTTTGGTCTTCGAACTTCCAATATTCCGGTCCGGCTAGCGTCTTCCAGTTACGTCCGGTTTCGTGCGCAATTATCAAGGCACTCTGAGTGAGGCTCATTGATTGCCCCCGAAAAAGCACCTTGTTATTCGATTGAACGACGCATGTGACTTCATCGTCAAAAACCGAATTTAACTCTGCCGATACAGGTACCCCGACCATATCAAAGGTGAATTTTGGCCGGCGGGAACGGGCCTTATCCAGCGCCCGCAAATCATCAATATTTTCCACGACATCATTGCTTGGCGTCACGTTTCTTATGCCAAACGCCTTCAGAATTGCCGTTGGTTTATCCGGAGAAAGCCGAAAAAACTCGCGCCGCTCTCTAATTCTGTGATCTCCAAACGCAACATGCAACGCTTTCTCGGCCATGACAGCGTCAGTTACTTCCCACGCCGAAAAGCACTCAAACGGTAATGGAATACCAGTTGTATCCAATTCGCACATTCTTTGCTCCACGTTTGTCGTAGTCAG
>JAFMHE010000287.1 GCA_017854675.1 Paracoccaceae bacterium
CGTGCGCACGGTTAACTAAAGTAAATACCGCATAGATTGAGTTAAATTTGAGTTAATGATCGTTGAGAAAGTCCTATCGGTCCAAAATGTCGCGGTGATAGCGGTTCAAAAGGAACAATCCGGTCATCAGGGTGAGCGCGGCCAACCCGACAGGATACAGGATTGAGACATAGGTAGGCTGATAGTACGGATAATATCCGTCGCGCATCAGGCCGACGATATGCACCAGCGGATTGTACCACAGATAACCGCTGTAGGGTTGCGGGATGCTCTCAAAGTTAAAGAAGATGCAGGAAACGATGAACAAAGGGCGGTTCAGGATGGACCACGCAGTTTGCCAGACCGGATAGGCGAGCGTCAGAAAGCTGTTCAGCGTGCCGATGCCGGTGGCAAGCGCAAAGGTCAGCAAATAGGCTTGGCCCATGATCGCGTAGTTCAGCGTTGTTGTGGGGTGCAGCACGACAACAATGAACCCCAGCACCAAGGCGTGAACCACCAACTGGGTCAGCACATTCAGAACCAACCGCGCGATCAGTGCATCAAGGAACGTCACACGCGGATAGGACAGCAACGCGCGGCTGAATTGCACGGTTTGGGCCAGTTTGTTCGACAGGTCCATATACATCATCAAGGGCAGGATACCCGCCGCGTAATAGAGCGCAAAACTGGTCCCGAGGGGGGGCGCGCGAAAGCCGATGGAAAAGATCAGGGTCAGCAAGGCGATGCCCGCAGCCGGTTCCAGCACCGCCCAGATATAGCCACCGGGGGAGCGGCCATAGGTTGTCGAAATCTCGCGCAGGATCAGTGCGCCGATAGCGCGAAAGCTTGCAAAAGGGGCGCGTTGCTCCGTGAGGGATGTGGGGTGCGCGGGGGTCACGCTGGTCTCCTTAACGCAGAAGTCGGGTGTTCAAATGCAATCTTAAGTGGCATAATTGCATTCGTATACACCTAAAAGAAGCAACGTTATGGCGGATGGCACAGCAGACCAGACAAGGACAAAAGGCGCGATCCCGGCGTTCATGCAGGCGGGTTCTGCCGGTGTGCCGCAACCGGTAGAGCCAGCGCGCCCGCGCAGGCGGCATGCGTTTTTGGTCGCGTCCTTTGTGCTGTTGGTGTTGGTGCCTGCGCTGGTGGCCACTGCCTATCTTTGGGGGCGTGCGGCGGATCAATATGCGTCTAGGCTGGCGTTCTCTGTGCGGACGGAAAACCAGAGTTCGGCCATTGAGATATTGGGCGGCATAACAGAATTAAGCGGGTCGAGTTCGTCGGATGCCGACATCCTGTTTTCCTATCTGAAAAGTCAGGAATTGGTTTCTAAAGTGCAAGATAGGGTCGATCTAGTGGGAGTATGGAGTAAGATCAGCACAAGCCAGGATCCGCTTTTTGCATATGATCCAAGTGGTACGATCGAGGATTTGCAGGATCATTGGGCGCGGAAAATATCTATCGTTTATGACAGTGGTACAGGGTTGATTGACCTTGAGGTGCGCGCCTTTGATCCGACCGATGCACTGGTGATTGCGCGGGCAATTCTTGCGGAATGCACCGCCATGATCAACGGTCTGTCACAGACCGCACAACAGGATTCGATCCGCTTTACCCAAGAGGAATTGGACCGTGCGGTTGAGCGGCTCAAGACGGCGCGCCGCGCGTTGACGCAGTTTCGCAACCGCACACAGATTGTGGACCCCAGCATTGATACGCAAAACCAGATGGGTCTGTTGGTCACACTGCAACAACAACTTGCGGATGCGCTTATCGAATCAGATTTGCTGGCTGATACCACGCGACAGAATGATCCGCGCATCACCCAAGCCAAGCGGCGGATTGAGGTGATCAATGCGCGCATTGCATCAGAACGGCGTAACCTTGGGCTGGGTAAAGACGGCGACAGCAGCGATGCATTTGCGACCTTGGTGGGGGAATACGAGGGGCTGATTGTGGACCGTGAGTTCGCGGAAAGCGCCTATACCGCGACGCTAGCCGCGCATGATGCGGCCCTGTCAGAGGCGCGTAGGCAAAGCCGGTATTTGGCGGCCCATGTGAAACCGACGCTGGCCCAGCGTGCTGAATTCCCGCAGCGGATGTGGATGCTGGTGCTTGTCACGGTCTTTGGGTTCTTCAGCTGGGCGATCCTGTGTCTGGTGTATTATTCACTTCGGGACCGCCGATGATCCAACTGGACGCGCTGAGCAAATCGTTCCCTGCGCGTGGGGGGCGTAAGGTGATCGTTGAGAACCTGACGGCACTGTTTCCAACCGGGGCAAGTGTGGCGCTGTTGGGACGCAATGGCGCGGGCAAAAGCACCTTGCTCAAGCTTATTGCAGGCACCATCCGACCCACGTCGGGCAGGGTTTTGTCGACAGGCAGCATTTCCTATCCGGTCGGATTTCAGGGATCGTTCCACCCTGATCTGACGGGGCTGCAAAACACCCGGTTTGTCGCGCGGTTGTATGGTGTGGACAGTGACGGGCTTGCAGCCTTTGTTGAGGATTTCGCGGAATTGGGCGGGCATTTCCGCATGCCGTTCCGCAGCTATTCGGCTGGTATGAAATCACGTCTGTCGTTTGGCGTGTCTATGGGCATCCCGTTTGACACCTATCTGGTGGACGAGGTCACATCGGTGGGGGACGGCGCGTTCCGGCGCAAGAGTATCGGGATGCTGGATGATCGGCAAAAGCGGGCGGGCGCGATCGTGGTCAGTCATTCACCACCGATGATCCGCCGTCTGTGCAGTATGGCGGCTGTGTTGGAGCAGGGACAACTGCATTTCTATGACGATGTCGATGAAGGGTTGGCGCACCACGAAGAGAACCTTGCACACAAGGGTGCCGCTTAGGCCGCGTCTTTCAGGATGGTTTGAACCAGCGCACGCGCATTCGCGGCGAAGACATCAGGCGACCAGTGGGTGCGCCAAACCGATTGAATATGAGCGCACAAAGCAGCTTCATCTTGGCGATAGGTTTCAATCAATGCGCTGATCCGCAGGGCGTCCGGGACGGGGTTATTGCCAAGCAGCAAGGCGCAGGGATGCAGGTCTACAAGGTCTTGCGCGCCGTCGAAGTTGCTCAGGATGATCGGTAGGCCCGCCTCGAAAGCTTCGAGCGTGCCAATGGGCTGCCCTTCATAGCGGGACGTCAGCAGGTAGGCGTCCGCGCAGGCCATATAGGGGCGGATGTCCCGGACCGGGCCCACGAAAATGACGCGGTCGTATGCATCTTTGGTCAGCAAGGCGGCGGCGGCACCCTTGAAATAGTCGCTGTCAGTACCGGGACCGCAGAGGGTCAGGTGCATGTCATCAGGCAAGGCTTGGAACAAGCGAAAGGCGCGGTGATGGTCTTTTTGTCGGCTGACCCTGCCCGTCATGATCAGATTGCGGGTGTTGGCGTTCCGGTGGCGGTGCAAAGGCCCGAGGTTTGCGCAGTTTTGCAGGACAAAAGACGGGTGTTTGTTGCCGGACCGTTTCTGGGCGGCGTGAGTAAGCGAAATGATATGCTGCTTGGGGCCTATCGCCATGATGCTGCGGTTTAATGCTGCCGAGATAAGGCGGCGCAATGGCGGATGCCCTTTGCCGGAACCGTTGGCGTGGACCGAGAACGCGACTGGGCAATCAGGTCGCCAAAGACGCAAGGCCCGCGCCAATCGTGCCATCAAAGCAGGATAGGGTGCATGCAGCCAGATCAGATCGGCCTGTGTTTTGTTCAGGGTGCGGATCAAACCACGCATGGTCAAATCAGAGAGCACATTATGTGCCCCGCCGCAGGTTTCCAGCGCGTCAAAGCCACCGTTGTTCTTGTCCGAAATGACAGTGACCGACGCATCATAGCGCAACGCATCGGCAAGCTGGCAGATATGACGCGGCACCCCAGACAGATCGCCTGCACCCCCGATCATGACGATGTGAGGCTTGCGTTCAGATCCGGCCAACACCGGCAGCCCCCCAGAACCCCAATGTCGCCAGCCGTGTTTGGCGGTAAGGTGCAATCCGGTAAAGGGCGCCGAGCCTGTTCAATAAACCGGCGCGCCGCGCATCGGTGAATGCGTCCA
>JAFMHE010000288.1 GCA_017854675.1 Paracoccaceae bacterium
CATCAACTCGGGCATCGACGCCCAGCGCGTCCGCCCCGCATGGGTCAACCGGTCCATCAAGGCATCGCTAAAGTCCCACGTCGCCGCGTCTGTTTGCAAATGATGGGTACAAAAACACGTCGGCTCCGCCTTTTCGGCCTCTCCCGTGCGGCGCTGACGCAGATGCACGACACATTGTTCCAATGTCTTTTCGGTGCCCGCAAATTTCGCGCCTTCTTTCCAGCGGATCGGATCAATATGCGCATTGAAATACATCAACCCCGCCACTGGCGACGGATCTGGCCTGCAGTAGAAATCCGACAAGGCAGTATAGCCCAACTCGGGCAGAGCACGCACTGTCTTGTCCGCAATCCGGTTCCAAGGCGGTACAAACACCGGCAACAAATTCGGCAGCCCTGCGGCCACCATCCGCTGCCACCCTTCCCGCAAATCAGCCTTCTGCAACTCTAAATCGCGCAACGCACCAACCTCGGACGCGCCAGTCCCCTTGGGTTCGTGGTTGATATGTGAAAACCCGTGCTGCATCGCATAGACAATCGGCGACGTGGCCATCCGGCCTGCCAGCCCCACATCAATATTCGCAGGCACCACCGCTAGGTGCAGTGGGGCTCCGTATTGCTCCGCCATTCCGATCAGCCGGTCCAGATCATCCGTTGGGGCCTCGCAATCATCGTCACGCCACCAGAATGTCGGTCGTTCGCCCGCATCTGCCCAAAGCGTCAGCTCCGCGTCCAGCTCTTCCCAAGTCGCCACAGCGGCTCTCCAGTTCTTCCAAAGTTTCAGGTGCCGTACATCACGCCCCAGCGTTCAATCAACGCCTGCTGCACCCGTTTGGCGCGCCTGTTCCATGTCCGTCCCCCGCTTGGTGCTTCGCGGTCCTCCCGCTTGATCGCCGCACGTCGCTCCTGATCAGAGGCAAAAATCGCAAACGCCATCACGGTTCCGTCTTGGGCAGTCAGGTACCCCGCAAGCGTCGAAACGAAATTAAGCGTCCCCGTCTTGGCATACACCTCAATCGGATGGTCCTTCATAGGACGCCCCTTGTCATCGCGCATCGTAAAGGGCTTCAATATCGGGCGCAGCGCGCTGTTACGCACCTTGATCAGCGCCTTTGTCATGTCCATTGCGGTCACCGTGCTGTCATCGCCCAACCCCGAATGGTCAACCAAACCGGCCGCCTCCATGTCCAATGCACCCATCGCCCAGCGGTTCATCGCAGCGGCCGACCCAACCAAGTCTTCAAACGCAAAACCACGCTTTTGGGTGGCTGCCATCCCGACCATCTCTGCCGTCAGGTTGTTGGAAAACCGCAGCATATCGCGCAAGATTTCCAACAGCGGCCCACTGCTATGGCTGGCCATCACCACCCCCTCCGGCATGGCCTCTACAATCTTGGGAACGCCCAGCCGGATACCATGCGATCCTGCCATCGTGGCAAAGACATCACCCGCATAAAGCCCCGGTTTGCGCACCGGCAACCATCGCGATCCGCCGTTGCCCAAAGCCTCTCGCGCGACGGTCCAACTGTCCACGTCGCCCCGGTTCTCAAAGGTATAAACCGGCGCGCTGCGGTCCCGGACTGCCATCCGCGCCATCGCCACATCGGGCCGGTACCGCGTTGTTCTTGCATCCATTGTTACCGCATATTTCCCGCCTGCGCGCTTCCATTCGAAATGCACCCGATTGAAATTCAGCGCCAGCCCGGACACGCCAGGATTGTACCCCACATGATCGGGCTGGGCGGGATCAATCGCCCGCAACACAGGCAGGCTCGCCTCATAGACCAGAAACTTGCCTTTGACCGCACGCACACCCGCCTCTTTCAGCGCCGCCGCAAGCGCTGCAAGGCCGTCCGTATCCAAAGTCGGATCACCCCCACCAGCAAGGATAAGGTCGCCCTGCACCTCGCCATTCACAACACCACCAGTTGCGTAGACTTTGGTCTCGAACCTGTGTTCCGGCCCTAGCGCATCCAGCGCATAAAGCGCCGTAATCGCCTTCGTCACACTCGCAGGCGGCGTCCCGACGCTTGCCTGCTTTGTCTCCAACCATAGCCCGCTCTCTGCATGTGCGACTGCGAACGCAACCTGCCCGGACAGTTTTTCATCCGCAATGATCGCATCCACATCACGAACGGCGCGCTTGTAAAATTCTCCGCCCCGCAATACGGGCCGCAACGACGCCGTCGGCGGCGCAGCAAATGCACGGGGCGCATAGGCCACAAAAGCAGCCGTTGCCGCCAAGAAATTCCGACGTGAAAACCGATAATCCATAAGGCTGACTTAACCTCAGACTGCATAAACCTTCAACCGGAACCATCTGATGTTGTTCACCTCCTGACGCGCATGTTACCGAACGCCATGCAACGCGCCGTTCTGATCATGTTTGTCGCCATGTCCCTCATCCCGGCAGGCGATGCGGCGGGCAAACTTTTGTCCTCACAACTTGGCGTGGCACCTCTTTTTGTTGCATGGTCGCGCTTTGTATTGGGTGCACTGCTGGTGCTGCCCTTCATTCCCAAAGGCACTATGCGCCTTTTGCGTGACTGGCGGATCTGGCTACGTGCCGCCATCCTCGCCTGCGGCATCAGTTCAATCCAGACAGCCCTGCAAACCGCCGAAATCGCCACCGTCTTTGCCGCATTTTTTATCGGACCGATGTTCAGCTATGTATTGGCTGCTGTGTTCCTCAAGGAACCCGTGACTTTGCTTCGCAGCACTTTGATCTTGCTGGGTTTTCTGGGTGTTCTTCTGGTCGTACGCCCCGGCGGAGCAGAGCCGGGCGTGCTTTGGGCCGTCACCGCCGGGCTCTTTTACGGCGCGTTCCTCACCATGTCGCGCGCACTTTCACATCTTGGCGCACCCTTGTCGCTCAGCTTCACACAACTCTTGATCGCGGGCCTTCTGCTCACCCCGATGGGGCTCAGCAACTTGCCTGCAGCAAGCTTGCCCATCGCCGGTCTGACCCTGACATCCGCGCTCTGTTCCATGCTGGGCAACCTGCTTTTGCTCTACGCCTACCGCATCGCACCTGCCACGAAACTCGCACCTTTGGTCTATTTCCAACTGATCGCAGCAGTCGCACTTGGCTGGATCATCTTTGCCGACCTGCCCGACATCTACACATGGGCGGGTCTTGCGCTGATCATCACGGCGGGCTTGGCCTCGGCCCGCCTACGCTGACCACCCGCCCTTGGCCCGGATGGCCGTAGACGACGCATCGTTCATCGGCACATTCACAAAACACCACGCGGGTGCATCACTGCGCCCCAGCAAATGCCCGAATCGCCCCGGTATTCTGTAAGGCGCATATAACGCCGCTGCCCTGCTCAATCGGGCCGATATCCGCTGACCGGGGCGCGCCAAAACGCCAATCGGCACGCTTTGCATAATCCCCTGCCAATCCTGCCACAGATGGAACTGCGCCATGTTATCCGCGCCCATCAACCACACAAACCTGACCTGCGGGTACAGCGTCTGCAGTTTAGCAATGGTCTGTGCCGTATACCGCGTGCCGAGACGCGCCTCGATATCCGTGACTTCGACCCTCGGATGCTGCATCACCTGACGCGCCCGCGCCATCCGCGCGTCCAACGCCGCAGGCCCGCGCGCCTTTAACGGATTGCCGGGACTGACCATCCACCACACCCGGTCCAATCCGAACCGCTTTAGCGCCTCACGTGTGATGTGCGCATGCCCTGTGTGCGCAGGATCAAACGATCCCCCAAGCAACCCGATGACCTGACCGGGGGCCGCATATGGTAACTGGTGCCGCACGCAACGTTCCTTTCCTGCTGTGCGCAGACAAAGTATCAACAGCGCCCCGTGTCAACGCCGTCTCGCGTTGATCTTGGCGCTAGCCCGCGATATTGCGGGACCAACCTCATTTGATCACACAGGATTCCCTCATGGCCGCCTATCAATTCGTTTACCACATGTCCGGCGTTTCCAAGACGTATCCGGGTGGCAAGAAACTCTTCGAGAACATCCACCTCAACTTCTTGCCCGG
>JAFMHE010000289.1 GCA_017854675.1 Paracoccaceae bacterium
CAGGCCCCGGCCGCAGCACCGATGCAATCACAGGCCCCGCAGCAAGATGGCTATAAAAAGAAAAAACGCGGTGGCTTCCTGGAAGATTTGTTTGATTTCTAGGGATTGAACGCAGTCAGACGGCGGGGATGACATCGCAAGCGCGGAACGCGGCGACGGCATCCGCCGCATCAATCAAGGGGATCGCAATGCGTTGCGATCCCAGTGTGGCGATGGCCATTTGGTTGAACTGCAACCCGTTCAGCACATTGCCAAAACCGCTATCCGTCACAGTCACGGTCTTGTTTGTGTTGCTGTAAACATGCCGCCCCGTTGAAATTGAGATGGGTGCGGGGCCTTGGAATTGCATCGCAAAAACAGTGGCACTTTCAAAACTTTGGCTCTGCGTCAATGAGATCGTGTAGACCGGAATTGACGGGTCGTAGGTCAATTCGACGGCTATTTCGTCCGTCTTGTGCCTAAGCAGGCAAGGTGTACCCGGTGTAAATTCCCACGCTTGGGCGGTCTGTAGCATAACCGCCCAAAACGCGACAGCAATGCCGAAGTGACGCGGCCTCATCGGCCCTTGCGCCGTTTGACGCCGCCCCGCATGCCGCCGCGGCCCATCGTGCTGCGCCCTGACGCCTTGTGCGCCTCATCAACAGCTTTTTCGACCGCATATTGACGGGCCATCGGGTCATCAGCGACCGCAAGATCGACAGTCTCAAGGCGCTTGACCTCATCCCGCAGTCGTGCGGCCTCTTCGAATTCAAGGTTTTCGGCAGCCTTGCGCATGTCGGTGCGCAACCCTTCCAGCACGGTTTTCAGATTGCCACCAGCCAAGGGGTTGTCGACCTTGGCAGTGACGCGGTTCATGTCAACATCGCCCTTGTAGAGCCCCGCAAGAATGTCCTCGACGTTCTTTTTGACCGTGGCGGGGGTGATACCGTGCTCGACGTTATACGCTATCTGCTTGGCCCTGCGGCGGTCGGTTTCGCCCATCGCCCGCTCCATCGAGCCGGTGATCCGGTCTGCATACATGATCACGCGGCCATGTTCGTTACGTGCCGCGCGGCCAATGGTCTGGATAAGCGATGTTTCAGAGCGCAGAAAACCTTCCTTGTCAGCGTCCAGAATAGCCACCAACCCGCATTCGGGAATATCAAGACCCTCGCGCAGCAAGTTGATACCGATCAGCACGTCGAACGCCCCAAGCCGCAGGTCGCGCAGAATCTCGATCCGCTCAATCGTGTCGATTTCGGAGTGCATGTACCGGACGCGAATGCCCTGTTCGTGCATGTATTCGGTCAGGTCTTCGGCCATCCGCTTGGTCAGTGTGGTGCATAAGGTTCGGAACCCGTCAGCGGCCACCTTGCGGACTTCATCCAGCAAGTCATCGACCTGCATTTCAACAGGTCGGATTTCGATCATCGGGTCCAGCAATCCGGTGGGGCGGATCACCTGTTCGGTGAATACACCACCGGTCTGTTCGATCTCCCACGCCGCGGGCGTTGCCGAGACAAACACCGATTGCGGGCGCATTGCGTCCCATTCCTCGAACTTGAGCGGACGGTTGTCCATGCAAGACGGCAGGCGGAACCCGTGTTCGGCCAACGTCATTTTCCGGCGGAAGTCGCCCTTGTACATGCCACCGATCTGGGGGACCGAGACGTGGGATTCGTCGGCAAACACGATGGCGTTGTCGGGAATGAATTCAAACAACGTGGGCGGCGGTTCGCCCGGCGCACGTCCCGTCAGATAGCGTGAATAGTTTTCGATTCCGTTGCAGACGCCCGTGGCCTCAAGCATTTCCAGATCGAAATTTGTACGTTGCTCCAATCGCTGCGCTTCCAGCAATTTGCCGTCGCCGACCAACTGGTCCAACCGTGTGCGCAGCTCTTTTTTGATGCCAATGATGGCCTGACCCATTGTCGGTTTGGGTGTCACATAGTGGCTGTTGGCGTAAACGCGGATCTGGTCGAAAGTGCCGGTTTTTTCACCCGTAAGCGGATCAAATTCCGTGATGCTTTCCAATTCCTCGCCAAAGAACGACAACCGCCATGCGCGGTCATCAAGGTGGGCGGGGAAAATCTCAAGCGAATCGCCGCGCACGCGAAATGCACCGCGAAAGAACGCCTGATCGTTGCGCTTGTACTGCTGTGCAACCAAATCGGCGATGACCTGACGTTGATCATAGCTGTTGCCGACTTTCAGATCCTGGGTCATCGCGCCATATGTCTCGACCGATCCGATGCCATAAATGCACGACACGGATGCCACGATGATCACATCATCGCGTTCCAGCAGCGCCCGCGTGGCGGAGTGGCGCATGCGGTCGATCTGTTCGTTGATCTGGCTCTCTTTTTCGATAAATGTGTCAGAGCGCGCAACATAGGCTTCTGGCTGGTAATAGTCGTAATAGCTTACGAAATACTCAACTGCGTTATCAGGAAAGAAGCCTTTGAATTCGCCATAAAGCTGGGCTGCGAGAGTTTTGTTCGGGGCGAGGATGATCGCAGGGCGTTGGGTTTCTTCGATAACCTTGGCCATGGTGAACGTCTTGCCGGTGCCGGTCGCACCCAGCAAAACCTGATCACGCTCACCGTCCCTGACGCCCTGGCTCAACTCTCGGATCGCTGTCGGCTGATCGCCTGCGGGCTCGAACTCTGTTTTGAGCACAAAGGCCCGCCCGCCCTCAAGCTTCAGTCTTTCGCGCACGTCGGGTGCCGGATTGCTAAGAACGGCGGTGCTGTCCGAACTGTCGGTCTGGGCGTATGGCATGAGCTGTCCTTGATCTGTTGTCTCCAAGGTGTCCCTTTTACCGGGTTGTTCAAGGGGGTTCGGCAGCGCTACTGCCGGTTTCTGTCAGTATTGCGCGCTGATCTGCGGGCATCTGACACCTTGCCGTGGGCGCCTTTATACCCGATAACGGCGGTGTAGTTGACCAATGAGGCCCCCATGCGCGCACGCATCTTCCAACCCGCACGTACCGCGATGTCATCCGGCACCGCCAAAACGCATCATTGGGTGCTGGAATTCGCCCCCGCCGAGGCCCGCGAAGTGGACCCGTTGATGGGCTGGACCTCTTCCTCGGATATGCAAAGCCAAGTGCGGCTGAATTTTGACACCAAAGAAGAAGCTGTCGAATACGCTCGCGCGCATGGCATCGACGCGCAGGTTCAAGAGCCGCAAAAGCGCAAACCCAATATTCGCCCCGGCGGTTATGGTGAGAACTTTGCAACCGGTCGCCGTGGTGCATGGACACACTAAGGCCTGATCAGTTCGCGCTTTCGACAGAGAATGCAGACACAGCCGATGTCCGGGCGTTGTTGCAACGGCATTTCGATCTGATGCGCGCCCAATCCCCCGAAGAAAGCTGCCATGTGATGGCACCTGACACGCTGGCAGTGGCAGATGTGACGTTGATGGGTATCCGTGCGAACGGGGACTTGTTGGCCCTTGGCGCGCTTGCACAGATCGATGCCCAGCGCGGTGAACTCAAGTCCATGCACACAGCCGCGCATGCCCGCGGTCAAGGGCTGGCGCGCCGCCTGTTGCACGCCCTCATCCCGCATGCACAATCGGCGGGAATGACCCGCGTCAGTCTTGAAACCGGCACTGCACCGGACTTTGCTGCTGCACGTGCGCTCTATCGGGCCGAGGGATTCGAGATCTGTGCACCATTTGGCAGCTATGAGTACGACCCGCTGAGCGTATTTATGACACGCGTGATCCAGGGTTTGCACCATCAGCCTTGCCAAGTCGGCTGTGATGGGTAAAAACCGGCCTCAGCGGTCCCTTAGCTCAACTGGATAGAGCAGCTGACTTCTAATCAGCAGGTTGAGGGTTCGAGTCCTTCAGGGATCGCCAATTGAAATCATGTACTTTGTGACGGTGGAGCATATGATGCGAAGAAAGCCGTTTCTCGTGCGCACCCCTGTCAAGAAATACTTTCGATGTATGCGTTCGTTTAGTTATACTGCGAGTCCTGAAGAAGCCGAATTTGTTGGCTTGACTGCGGTTGTCG
>JAFMHE010000056.1 GCA_017854675.1 Paracoccaceae bacterium
GACGGCCCCAGATGTTTTCGCCCATGCGGCGGTCAATTTTGTGCTTGGCAGACGTACGTTTAGTCACGGCTGTTCTCCTTCATATTATGTTAATTGATTACCCATGGGTAACCAAGTGAAGGGCGTTGTCCTCTGGGCGAACCCCGACAGGCTGCCCCTTGCGGGGGCCACCAACACCAATGGGCTGCGTTTAGACGGGGGGAAAGGGGTGAGTCAATGCGCAAATCCGCGACAATAGGCCTACGGACAAGTCCAAAGCAAAAAAACGCCCCATGCACGGGGCACGGGGCGAGTTAGATCAAGTTTCACGTCAAAATGGACATGACTTTGACCTTCAGGAAGTACGTATGCTGTGGTCCGGGTGGCTCAAAATAATAAGGTGCTGAAAACGCATTGGACCAACTGTGTAATTAGGAGTGGGGCGACCGGTATTGGGGGCGCTTGGCGATAACGGAGGTGATCAGAAGTGCGACTTGCGCTGTTCGATGCGCCTGTCGACGGCACCACATTCCTCAAGGATACGCACACTAAGACCCCAGAATTTGCGCAAGGCATTCAATACGCGACGCGGAAAACGAACAGGGGTCGCTCGGATGTAATCACGTTTTGGCATTGGATCTCTCCCAAAGTGGTTGGTGCGGCAAGAGCAGAACAATCTGCGATTCTCACCTCTTGAGATCAAACTACGGGGTAGGTGCCATGGGGTCTGTGAAGCAGGTCACATAAATTTCGAAAACGGAAACAATCCGGTTCTAGGGGCCAAAAAAACCTAGAAGTCGTCGAGCCCTGCCACCTGTCGCAATGCCTCGCGGTCCAGCACAGTCAGCTTGCCGCGGCCCGTTTCGACGATGCCCCGGTGTTTCCAGACAGCCAGCGTGCGCGACACCGCTTCGCGGGTGGCGCCGGTGAAATCGGCAAGATCGCTTTGGGACAGGGCAAACGCTTTTGTCGCATCGGCGGTCTCAGAGGTCAGGTGCAATAGCTTGCGCGCCAGCCGCGCGGGCAAGGCCAGAAACACGTATTCGTGCAACTGCATGTTCATCCAGCGCATCCGCGAACCCGCCAGACGCAGCAGTTCAAGCGACAGTTCAGGCGTATCGCGCATCGCTTTCAACAGATCCACGTTGCGCACAATGTATAAGGTACAGGCCTCTATCGTTGTGGCCGTGGCGGTGCGCGGGCCGGGATCAAACAATGCAATCTCTCCGAACACGGACCCACGGCGCATGATTTCCAGACCCAGCTTGCGCCCGTCCTCGGACAGGACCGAAATCTCGACCGCGCCCTGCCCGACAATATAAAGCGCATCACCCGCGTCGTTTTCGGAAAACAAAACAGTATTGGCCGGACGTTCGAGCACCACCGAGATGGAGTTCAGCAACGCCACCAGTTCGGGCGATGCTGATTCGAGAAATCCGGTTTCAGGCAGCATAGATACGTCTCCGACTGGATTGTGACAGGCCACGCATGGCGTAGCTTAGCGGTAGAATGTGGTCATTACCGTGCGCGCGCGGCACAAGGTGCGTGTTGCGGACATGTGGTTAGATGGTCGTTTATCAGACCACACGCCTGCATCCACGCATAAACGATTGTCGGGCCACAAAATTTGAACCCTTCTTTTTTCAAATCTTTCGAGATCTGTTCAGAGAGCGGCGTTTTGGGGGGCACTTCGGCAAGTGTGGCCCAAGTGTTTTGCAACGGCTTGCCACCGACATAATCCCACATAAAGCGGTCAAACCCCACACGCTGCTCAACCTTTTGCCAAGCCCGGGCGTTGGTGATGGTCGCGGCGATCTTGCCCCGGTGGCGGATGATGCCCGCGTCGCCCAACAGCCGTTCTATATCATCCTCGCCCCAGCCTGCGATGACGTTGGGGTCAAACCCCTCAAAGGCCGCGCGGAAATTGTCGCGCTTTTTAAGGATGGTGATCCAACTGAGGCCCGCCTGAAACCCGTCCAGTATCAGCTTTTCCCACAAGGCGCGGCTGTCATATTCCGGCACGCCCCATTCTGTGTCGTGATAGGCCACATAGATCGGTTCCGCACCCGCCCAACCGCACCGGCCATCATATTCATCCATCTCGGGTTTTCCTCTAATTGTCGCAACACCTTAAGCGGGCGTTATATCTTTTGCGCGCATATTTACGCATGCCCCCAGCGAAAGTACATCATTGTGCGCAGTCATCAGAAACGCCGTCTTGCTGATTTTCCCCACGGGGCCGAAAGCCCGCTTGCCTTTGCCGTCAACCAGCGGGATCAAGATACGCTTGATATGGTCACGGCTGCAGTAACACATAATCAAACCATGCTGGCCTATCAGCCGATTATGCGGTCCGACGCACAAGACAAAGTAGCGTTCTACGAGGGGTTGATCCGTGTACCCGACCCCACGGGGCGCATCATCCCGGCCAAGGATTTCATGCCTGTCGTGGAGAACAGCGAACTGGGGCGTCAGATTGACGCCAACGCGCTGCGCATGGGGCTGCGGGCCTTGCAAACGAACCCCGGACTGCGATTGTCTATTAACATGTCGGCGCGCTCCATCGGGTATAAACCTTGGATACAGACCCTGCATCAGTTCCTGAAGCGCGACGCAACACTGGGCGAACGGCTGATCCTTGAGATCACCGAAAGCTCTGCCATGCTGGTGCCGGAACTGGTCATGAATTTCATGAACGAACTGCAACCGCACGGGGTGTGTTTTGCGATGGACCAGTTCGGCGCAGGCTATACCGCGATCCGCTATTTCAAGGAGTTCTATTTCGATATCCTTAAAATCGACGGGCAGTTCGTGAAATCCATTGCCCAAAACGCCGATAACCGCGCCATCGTCGGCGCGCTGATCTCAATCGCGCACCATTTTGACATGCTGACCGTCGCGGAACGAGTGGAAACCGCAGAAGACGCCGAATGTCTGGCACAGATGGGAGTCGATTGCCTGCAAGGATACTTTTTTGCTGCCCCCACTGTTCATCCCGAATGGCTGAAATCACCCAATGGTCGGGGCCGTTAGCGTTACCTGTGCGGATTTCACAGGGCGGCATTGACGTATGGTCAAGGCTGGCGTGTTGCTGGAACAAATCTGATCCTGTATGACCCTACTTACAAGACGGGGGAGTCGGTTTGTACGCAGTGCGGAACATTCGGGCACGCAATCCTCTGTTAGAAAGCAAGAGGAACGCAGCTTTATGACCAACGTCGTCATCGCATCCGCCGCACGCACAGCCGTCGGCAGTTTTGGTGGATCATTCGCCAACACGCCAGCCCATGATCTGGGTGCAGCCGTGCTCAAGGAAATCGTCGCACGCGCAGGTATTGATGCCGCCGACGTCTCAGAAACGATCCTCGGTCAGGTTTTGACCGCTGCACAGGGCCAAAACCCTGCGCGTCAGGCGCACATCAATGCTGGCCTGCCGAAAGAAGCGGCTGCCTGGTCAATCAACCAGGTTTGCGGTTCCGGTCTGCGGGCGGTGGCATTGGCCGCGCAGCACATCCAATTGGGCGATGCATCTATCGTCGCGGCAGGTGGTCAGGAAAACATGACCATGTCCCCCCACGCACAAGCGATGCGCGCCGGTCAAAAGATGGGCGACATGAAATTGATCGACACAATGATCAAGGACGGTCTGTGGGATGCCTTTAACGGGTATCACATGGGGCAAACGGCTGAAAACGTTGCCGAAAAGTGGCAGATCAGCCGCGAGCAGCAGGACGAATTCGCAGTCGCATCACAGAACAAAGCCGAAGCCGCCCAGAAGGCCGGCAAGTTTGCTGATGAAATCGTGGCGTACACAGTGCCGGGCCGCAAAGGCGACACGATTGTCGATGCTGATGAATACATCCGTTACGGCGCAACCATGGACGCGATGCAAAAACTGCGCCCTGCGTTTGCTAAGGACGGTTCTGTCACGGCCGCCAACGCATCCGGTCTAAATGACGGTGCCGCAGGCGCATTGCTGATGAGCGCGGATGAAGCCGAAAAGCGCGGGATCGAGCCGTTGGCCCGTATCGCATCCTACGCAACTGCCGGTCTGGACCCCTCCATCATGGGAGTAGGGCCGATTTATGCGTCCCGCAAGGCGCTGGAGAAAGCCGGTTGGAAAGCCGAAGATCTGGATCTGGTCGAGGCGAATGAAGCGTTTGCTGCCCAAGCCTGTGCGGTGAACAAGGACATGGGTTGGGACCCGGCTATTGTGAACGTCAACGGCGGCGCCATTGCGATCGGTCATCCCATCGGTGCCTCCGGTGCGCGCATCCTGAACACGCTGCTGTTTGAAATGCAGCGGCGCGGCGCGAAAAAAGGTCTCGCGACTTTGTGCATTGGTGGCGGCATGGGTGTTGCCATGTGCCTTGAGCGCCCTTGACGCCATATAGGGTGCGCATTCATTGCGCACCTTCTTTGCCACAACGGTGCGCAGTAAATGCGCACCCTACATCGTTTTCACGCGGCTGGCGCGTGAGTAATATTGTTGCGCATCCTGAAAGCTACGCGTAATAAACAATCAACGCAAATTTTCTGAAGGAACCTTTATGTCCCGCGTCGCACTTGTCACCGGAGGCAGCCGAGGCATCGGCGCCGCAATTTCCAAAGAGCTCAAAGCCGCAGGTTACACTGTCGCGGCCACCTATGCAGGCAACGATGAAGCCGCTGCCGCATTCACCGCAGAGACCGGCATCAAGACGTACAAATGGAATGTCGCGGATTACGATTCGTCCAAGGCAGGCATCGCGCAGGTCGAAGCGGACCTTGGCCCGGTTGAAGTCGTCGTTGCGAACGCCGGTATCACGCGCGACGCGCCGTTCCACAAAATGACGCCAGAACAATGGCACGAGGTGATCGACACCAACCTGACAGGCGTGTTCAACACGATCCACCCGATCTGGCCCGGCATGCGCGAACGCAAGTTCGGCCGCATTGTGGTGATTTCGTCCATCAATGGCCAAAAAGGCCAGTTCGCACAGGTGAACTATGCCGCGACCAAGGCGGGCGATCTGGGCATCGTAAAATCATTGGCCCAAGAAGGTGCGCGCGCCAACATCACGGCGAACGCGATCTGCCCCGGCTACATCGGCACAGATATGGTGATGGCAGTGCCTGAAAAGGTGCGCGAATCGATCATTGCACAAATTCCTGCGGGCCGTTTGGGTGAGCCGGAAGAGATTGCACGCGCGGTGAAATTCCTCGTGGCGGATGATGCGGGCTTTATCAACGGCTCCACAATCTCTGCCAACGGCGCGCAGTTCTTCGTTTAAGGAAAGAAAGCCCTGCTTGGGCTCGATGAGATATACAAAAAGGCCGGTTCAGATGAACCGGCCTTTTTGCGTCGCGTAAGAAGGGAGCGACCCTTCAGCGGGACTTGCGGGCAAATAGCCATGTCCACATGGATGAAACGGCTTCACCACGAGCAGCATGAGCGTTCTGCATTGCGTTACGGGCGGCGGGGTTTGTTGTGGCTTCAAACATTGTGTCATTCCTTTAGGGGCGATGTTGGTTTGTTTTTCTGAACTGTCACTAATATGCGCCCTTCATTGATTGCTGACAAACGAGACTTTCCAATGCTTCAGTTAAGCTGTACTTAACTGACTATGCCCAGCACGCTCCCCCCTCTCACGGCGCTTCGCGCATTTGACGCAGCAGCGCGACACATGTCTTTTGCCAAGGCAGCCGCGGAATTGAATGTCACACCTGCTGCCTTGAGCTTTCAGATCAAGTCCCTGGAGGAGCATCTGGGCGCGCCCTTGTTCCGGCGGTTGAACCGGGCGGTTGAGTTGACCGATGCGGGGCGCGCGCTGGCACCGGATGCCAAGGCCGCGTTCGAGCAATTGACGGCAGGATGGCGCGCGGCGCGGCGCACGCAAGACGATCAATCGCTGACGGTGACGGCGGGGCCCGCGTTTACTGCGAAATGGCTGGCACCGCGTTTATATGAATTCGCGCAAAGCCATCCCGAGATTGAGCTGCGGTTTTCGGCGGCCCTGCGGGTAATGGATTTCGCCCGCGATAACATTGACGTGGCGATCCGCTTTGGCTTTGGCCCTGATCCCGGCCTTTATTCCCTGCCCCTGGCCGAGGAATGGGTGGTGCCGGTGATGACCCCCCAGTTGGCAGCGCGCTATCCGACGCCACAAAGCCTGTCGGATGCGGTGCTGATTGTGGACAATTCGATTGATTTCATATCGCCCCCCGTCAATTGGGCCGCGTGGTTTGATATGATGGGCGTTGCGGTGACGCCGACATATGGACCGCAGTTTTCGCAAGCAGATCACGCGGTAGATGCCGCATTGGCAGGTGTGGGCGTCGTGTTGGGGCGGCGCGCTTTGATCATCAAGGATCTGGCCGAGGGGCGGCTTGTCGCGCCCTACCCCTATCCGCTGCGCACCGGTGCGCGGTTTCGGTTTTTGTGCCGCGAAGGCGCTGAGACGCGGCCACAGATCGCAGCCTTTCGCGATTGGATATTGCAGGAGATCGAGAAAACCGCGCATATCGCGGACGCTATGATATTTGATGCAAAGGACCGCAAATGACACGTAACCGCGCCACTGGCATCGGGTTTATCGCGGTTTTGCTGTGGGCGCTGTTGGCGTTGTTTACTGTCGGTTCGGCACCGACACCGCCCTTGCTGCTCAACACGCTGTGTTTTGCGATTGGCGGAACGCTAGGGTTGATCTGGGCCGCGCGCACCGGCGCATTGGGGTCGCTGCGCAGGGTGCCATTGCGGGTCTATATATTTGGGACATTAGGGCTTTTTGGATATCACGCGCTGTATTTCTCTGCGCTGAGGCTCGCGCCTGCCGCAGAGGCGGGGTTGATCGCGTATCTTTGGCCGCTGCTGATTGTTGTATTATCTGGCCTGCTGCCCGGTGAGAAACTGCGCGCGGGGCATCTTTTGGGCGCGCTGGTGGGCTTTGCGGGGGCGGCGCTGATCATCACGGGGGGCGGCGCGGGGTTTTCGGTGGAGTATGCCAGCGGGTATGCTTTGGCGCTTTTGTGCGCGCTGACGTGGTCAGGGTATTCGGTGCTGTCGCGGCTGGTGGGAAATGCGCCGACGGCAAGCGTGACGGTGTTTTGTCTGGCCACTGCTGCGCTGTCCTTGCCGCTTCATCTGATGTTTGAAGAAACGGTGTTTCCGGACACATGGGTCGGCTGGGCATCTATCGTGGGTTTGGGGGTCGGTCCTGTTGGCCTTGCGTTTTTCGTGTGGGACATCGGGGTGAAACAGGGCGACATTCAATTGCTTGGCACCAGTTCTTATGCGGCACCGCTGTTGTCGACGATTGTTTTGGTGGTTTTCGGAGTGGCGGCGCCCAGTTCTGTTTTGCTGTGGGCGGCACTTCTGATCACTGGCGGCGCTGTGATTGCAGCGCGCGCCAGCTTGTCCGCGTCTCAGACCCGAGACGTCAAATCAAAGATGGTCTAGCTCGATAAACGCGTGATTTCCTCTTTCAATCGCATTTTTTCTTTCTTCATCGTAGCCACTTCCAGATTGCTTACGCCGGGTGCGCGTTGTGCGGTTTCAACCGCGTCGCTCATCGCCTGATGTTTGCGCTTCAGAGTCTCCAGATGTGCAGTAAGAGCCATATATTCCTCCTGAATGAAAGTTTAGACCTCAACTGGAGCATGAATTTTTTCACAAGTCACGCCGCTGTGCAGCATTTTGGGGAAATTAGCGGATTTGTGATTAACCGAGTCTAAATGAGGGGCGTCTAGAAGATCAATGGCGCGCCGTCACGCAGGACTGCGGCGACCTGTGGCACATAGGCGTTGCCGCCGTGGTCATGGCTGTCACCTTCATGCAGGATCAGGGCGGGGTGCAGGATAAAATCGGCCCGACCGTTCTTGCGGGCGCGCAGGATAAACCGGTCTGGCGCGCGATTTTTGCGCGCAGCCAAGGGTAGAACCTCAACAGAGCCGAGTGATGGCGGCAGGGCGCGAAGCATGTCCGGCAAAGCAGCGATGCGGTGGATGAAATGCGCCTGCCCTTTGGGTGCGAGCCGTTTGGCCGCAATTTTCACCCACGTGGCAAGGGGTGTTTCAGCCCCATGCGCGGCCTCGCGTGCGGGATCATCAGAGCGGATCGAGGCGGTCCGGTCATAGTAGGGCGGGTTGGCCAGCACGTGGTCAAATTGACGCTGTCGTAACGTCAAGGGCAGTGCATCTATGTCGGCCGTTACAACGTCAAGGGTGTCCGCGCCGTTGCGGCGGGCCAGTTCTGCAAAGGCTTCCTCACGCTCCACTCCGGTCAGGTGCAGGCCGGGAATGCGTGCGCCAAGACACAGGATGGCAGTGCCCACACCGCAACCCAGTTCCAGCACCTGAGCGTTTTTTTCCGCTTGGATTGAGGCACTTAGCAAGACAGCATCAATGCCTGCGCGATACCCTTTACGCGGTTGATACAGATGCAGCTTGCCGCCCAGAAAGGCGTCACGGCTTAGATCGTCTTCTGCAAATCCGCTCAAAGACCCAGCGGGATTTCATTGTCCCGCATCACGATCACGGCGGCGGCGTGGTTGTCGGGATGGACCATCAACCGGCGCGGGAAAATTCCGATACCTCCTTCAAGGACGCTCATATTTACGTCCATCTCGAAGCAGTCTATATCCTCACCCCGAAGGAGAGCGGAGGCAAAGGCAATGATCGTCATATCGGTGCTGCGCAGAAGTTCTTTCATGTCATTTGGTTTGAGCCAGTTTTGCCCGATTGTCGAGCCGGATCATCGCAGACCCGCGTTAGGAAATACCGCATGAACATCGCCACCGTTGCCAAACCCCACGAGCGCCTTGCAGCCTATCTGTCAGACGATATGGCGGCGGTCAGCGCGCTGATCCGCGAACGGATGGCATCCGAGCATGCCCCCCGCATTCCAGAGGTGACTGCGCATCTGGTTGAGGCGGGTGGCAAACGGTTGCGCCCCATGCTGACCTTGGCGGCGGCGCGGATGTGTGGATACGCGGGCCCCTATCACATCCATCTGGCAGCAACGGTGGAGTTTATTCATACCGCGACGCTTTTGCATGACGATGTTGTAGACGAAAGCGCGCAACGGCGGGGGCGGCCAACGGCGAACCTGCTCTGGGACAACCAATCGTCTGTGCTGGTTGGGGATTATTTGTTCGCGCGGTCATTTCAGTTGATGACGGAACCCGGGTCGATGGTGGTGATGCGCATTCTGTCCAATGCAGCCGCGACCATTGCGGAGGGTGAGGTGTTGCAACTGACCGCAGCACAGAACCTTGCCACGGATGAGAGTATTTATTTGCAGGTCGTGCGCGGCAAGACAGCCGCCTTGTTTTCAGCAGCAACCGAAGTTGGCGGCGTCATTGCGGATGCGCCCGAGGATCAAGTGAAGGCGCTGTATGAGTATGGCGATGCGCTGGGGATTGCGTTTCAGATTGTCGATGACCTGCTGGATTATCAGGGTCAGGCGGATGCAACGGGCAAGAATGTCGGCGATGATTTCCGCGAACGCAAGCTGACCTTGCCGGTGATCAAAGCGGTGGCCAAAGCGGATGATGAGGAGCGTGCATTCTGGGTGCGCACCATCGAAAAGGGCCGTCAGGAAGAAGGCGATCTGGAACATGCGCTGGCGCTGCTGGAAAAGCACGACACGCTGAGGGCGACACAGGCGGATGCGATGGCATGGGCCGCAAAGGCCAAGGCCGCGCTGGAGGTGCTACCAGCGCATGAGGTCAAGGATATGCTGACCGATCTGGCGGATTACGTAGTCAGCCGAATTAGCTGAGCGTTGTTGGCTGCACCCACCAGTTCGGGTTTGCCTGAGCGAGGGTTTGCGCGACCTGATCGGCCTGCGCGCGGGTATTAAACAGCGCGAAACAGGTGGCGCCAGAACCGGACATGCGGACCAGTGGGCTGTGATCCGACAAAGCCGTCAGCACATCATTGATGATTGGGCTGATCGACAATGCCGGTGGTTGCAGGTCATTGCGCATCAAGGCCAGCCAAGCGATCAGATCACCGGCAGAATTCAACGCAGGCAGGTTGGTTGGCATGGGCGGGTTCGACTTTTGCACCAGCGCCTTGAAGACCTGCGGTGTAGGGATATGAACGCCCGGATTGACGAGCACGGCAGCACAAGGTGGAACGTCAGGGAGTGGCGTCAAAACATCGCCGATACCCTGCATGCGTTGTGCTTTCGCCAGCAGGCAAACGGGGACATCAGCCCCCAGTTGTTCGGCATTGTCGCGGACATTGAAGTGGCGCAAGACGGCAGCGGCGTCCGACGATCCACCACCAATTCCGGCACCGTGGGGCAGGTTTTTCTCGAGCGTTATGGCGTGGCTGGCACCTGCCATCACCGCGGCCTGCATGACTGAGTTACGCCCGTCCGTCGGCACACCAGCGGCAAAGGGGCCATGCACGCCTAGCGTGTTTTCATCAGCGGGTTCAAAGGTCAGCCGGTCGCCGATATCTGCAAAGACCACCAACGAATCCAGCAGGTGATACCCGTCACTGCGTTGACCGGTGACATGCAATGTCAGATTGATTTTGGCCGGAGCGAAGGCCCTAGATATCATTGCCAGTTTTGAGCGGCGGCGCGCCCTCTTCTTGCAGCACGACGTCCAGACCAACCTCAAGCTTGCGACGGATGCGGTCGGGGTCTGCTTCGGTGTCCATGGCGCTGAGGTCGATGAACGACAGCGCGCGGCGCCATTGGAATTCGGCCTCCCGCTCGCGGCCAACGGCCCAATACACATCGCCCAGATGATCGTTGACGACCGGATCAACGGCAAGGAGTTCAACGGCACGCTCCATCTGGCTGACGGCCTCTTGGTAGCGGCCCAAACGGAAAAGCACCCAACCCAGCGAGTCGACGATGTAGCCGCTGTTGGGGCTGGCCGCGACAGCGCGTTCGATCATATCGAGCGCCTCATCAAGGTTGCGTTGCTGTTCAACCATTGAATAGCCGAGGTAATTAAGGACCTGCGGTTGATCGGGGTTCAACGCGAGGGCGGCACGGAAATCTGCCTCCGAGGCCATCTCATCGCCGGAACGTTCATGCGCGATGCCCCGCGAGTAATAGAGCACCCAGCGCACCGGCGCCGTTTCAGCGGCGATTTCGATGGCGCGGTCATAGGCTTTGATGGCACCGGTGAAATCCTCGTCGGCGCGCAGCACATCCCCCAGCGTTGAATGAACAACCGCCAGATCGCCATGGCTGCGGGTGAGTTGTTCAAGAACTTCGACGGCCTGATTTTCCTTGCCGGAGCGACGCAGCGCGTCGGCGCGGCCCAGTTCCGCAACGTGGTAGGCCGGATCATCAGCGGGCACATCGCGGTATTCAGCGATGGCAAGATCGTATTGTCCCAAGGTTTCCAGCAGGTCAGCGGTCAGCAGCAAGGCGTCGACATGGTCGGGGCGCAGATAACGCGCGACACGGGAATAGAGCAGGACGTAATAATCGCCCGCAGATTCACTTTTGAGGACAGCAGAGAAGGTAAAGAACACCTCTGCGATGCCTGATTTGATGTCCGGTGCGTGGGTAAAAGGAATGTCCTCGCCCGCCTCAAGGGCCGCGATCAACTGGTCCAGCTCAGGGTCCGAGGACGACCCGAAACTTGCGCGGATGACTGTCACAGCTTCCTCGTGACGGTCCAGTTGCGCCAGCACTTCGGCGTGGGCGATCACGCCGCGACGGGTTTGACCCGCAGCACCGGCACCCGCGCCGCCAAATATCTCTTCTGCACCGGCAAAATCGCCAACACTCGCGAGGGCCAGCGCCTTGTGATAGAGCACAAAGCCCTGCATGCCGGTTTCTTTGCTGAGCGCATCAAAGGCGGCCATAGCGGCGGTTTTATCACCCTTGCCGAGCAGCGCCCACGCCTTGACCAGACCATCAACCCATGGACCGATGCCACTGTTGTCGGGGGCTTGGGCCAGCAGACCTTCATAGTCATCAGTCTGCGCCATGCCAGCGGTCAGAACCATGCGGGCGATTTGGTTGTCCTGGTGTTTCCCGCTAAGGACCCGCGCCAGCGGCAGTGCCTTGTCGATCTCGCCCAGCGACAAATAGGACAGCACCGTGCTTTCGATCAACTCAATATTGGACGGGTCTCGCGCCAGCGCCTGCGCGTAATAGGCTGCTGCCTCAAGGTAATCGCTGCGCACGGCGGCATGGCGGCCCGCCAGATAGGCACCGGCCACCGATTGTGCGGCCACTGGCGGAATGGCAACGCCCCCAAGAAGAACTGCGGTCAGCGCGGTCAGGACGAATTTATGCATCAAAGGGGCCTCATGCTGCTTTGTTCCAAGGCTATCAGGTCTGCGCACAAGCGCAATGGCACGGCGGGGTCCACACGCGCCTGTGAGCGGAAAGAACAGGCAAATTTCAGCGCAAAAAGCGCAGGATGCACAAAGGCCGCGCATCGGGGGAATGCACGGCCTTGGCAATTTGTTCGGATAGGGCTGCGGCGCCTACATGTTGGGGTAGTTCGGCCCGTCGCCGCCCTGCGGTGTGGTCCAGACGATGTTCTGGCTGGGGTCTTTGATGTCGCAGGTTTTGCAGTGCACGCAGTTCTGGAAATTGATCTGGAAACGGGGCTCTTTGCCCGCCTCCTCGATGAATTCATAAACGCCTGCGGGGCAATACCGCGCCGAGGGGCCTGCGTATTCGGCCAAGTTCACTTTCACAGGGATGGAGGCGTCCTTGAGAGTAAGATGCGCGGGTTGGCTTTCCTCGTGATTGGTAAAGGAAAACGCGACATTGGTCAGGCGGTCAAAGCTGAGCGTGCCGTCGGGTTTGGGATAGTCGATGACCTTGTGCTTGGAGGCTTTTTCGGTCGCGTCCGCATCTGATTTTCCGTGGCCGATCGTGCCGAGCAGAGAAAACCCAAGCGTATTGCACCACATGTCAAAGCCGCCAATGGCCAGTGACGCAGTGAGACCGTATTTGGACCACAGCGGCTTGACGTTGCGGACTTTCTTGAGGTCTTTACCGATGGCACCGTCGCGCACGGCGGTCTCGTAGTCGTTCAGCTCATCGCCGGAACGGTCGGCTTTGATCGCGCTCATGGCGGCTTCTGCTGCGGCCATGCCGGACAGCATCGCGTTGTGATTGCCTTTGATGCGCGGCACGTTAACCATACCAACCGAACAGCCCAACAGCGCCACGCCGGGCGCGACCATTTTCGGCATGGACTGGTAGCCACCTTCGGTGATGGCGCGGGCACCGTAGGCGATGCGCTTGCCGCCCTTTAGCAGTTCGGCGACCATCGGGTGATGTTTGAACTGCTGGAATTCCATGTAAGGAAAGACATGCGGGTTTTTATAGCCCAAGTGGACCACGAAACCGACATAGACCTGATTGTTATCAAGGTGGTAGATAAACGAACCACCGCCTGCCTTTTTCTCTAAAGGCCAGCCCATCGTGTGGGTAACCGAGCCTTCCTTGTGCTTGGCGGGATCAATTTCCCAGATCTCTTTCATGCCGAGACCGTATTTCTGCGGCTGTTTGCCTTTGTCGAGCTCGTATTTCGCGATGACCTGTTTGGACAGGCTGCCGCGCACGCCCTCGGAGAGGAACACGTATTTGCCGTGCAGTTCCATCCCCGGCTCTGTGTTGGGGCCATAGCTGCCGTCAGCCTCAAGCCCGAATACGCCTGCAACGACGCCTTTGACTTCGCCGTTGTCGCCGTAGACCAGTTCGGAACAGGACATGCCCGGAAAAATCTCGACGCCCAACTCTTCGGCTTGTTCGGCCATCCAGCGGCAGACGTTGCCCATAGAGACGATGTAATTACCGTGGTTGGACATCAGGGGCGGCATAGGGAAGTTGGGGATGCGCAATGCGCCCGCTTCGCCCAGCATATAGAATTTGTCTTCGATCACGGGCGTCTTGATCGGGGCGCCCTTGGCTTTCCAATCGGGGATCAGCGCGTCGATGCCGCTGGGATCAAGGACCGCACCTGACAGGATGTGCGCGCCAACCTCGGAGCCTTTTTCAAGCACGACCACATTGCAATCGGGATCAAGCTGTTTCAGACGGATCGCAGCGGACAGCCCAGCAGGGCCTGCGCCGACGATGACGACGTCATATTCCATTGCTTCACGTTCAATATCGGCCATGGCTGAGGCTCCTCCGGGGCAAAAACGGTTTGGATTTCGCTAAACTACGTGGGATCGCTTTGCAATCAGGACCACGCGTAAAATGGTCGCGGGCGGGTTTTTTCGAGAAACCCGGGGCAAGTTCTTGCAATAATTTTGGGCGTCAGGGCGCAGGCGTATCCCCCATCAAATAGCGCGGCCCCTGCCCGTTCTGCGCCGCACGGTCGGTGGGGTTATAAAGGCGGCATACCTCAAGCGAGAGACATCCACAGCCGATACAGCCATCCAGATTATCGCGCAGTTTGGTCAGTGTGGTGATGCGCGCATCCAAGGCGGCGCGAAACCCTTCGCTGATGCGCGTCCAGTCGGCTTTGGTCGGGGTGCGGCCACCGGGCAGTTGGTCCAGTTCAGATTTGATCTGCGGCAGGGTAAAACCGAACTGCTGGGCGATCATCACAAAGCTCAGGCGGCGCAGATCGGCGCGTTCAAAACGCCGCTGCCCGCCCGCGTTGCGCCACGGTTTGATCAGGCCCTGCGCCTCGTAATACCGGATCGCGGACACCGCGAGGCCGGTACGCGCGGCAAGTGCGCCGATGGAAAGACCGTCATTGACTGGCATGATCTGCTCCTGAAGAAATCCCTTGACCTAAAGTTAGGTTTAGAAATTACAAATGGGAAAGCAACTGCATTTTATGAAAGGAACACATGATGCCTGCGCTTTTGGAACACGCCAATTACACGGTCAGCGACCCTGCCGCGACAGCCGCCTGGATGGAGACGCTTTTTGGCTGGCATATCCGCTGGCAAGGGGACGCGATTGCGGGCGGACATACGGTGCACGTCGGCACCAAAGATCGCTATCTGGCGCTTTATACGCCCGGTGCGCCCGATAAGGCCAAACAGTCGAATTATACGACCATCGCAGGGCTTAATCACATTGCCGTTGTGGTGGATGATCTGGATGAAACAGAACGTGCAATCAAAGAACACGGCTTTGTCACAGGCAGTCATGCCGATTATGAGCCGGGGCGCAGGTTCTATTTTCATGACCATGACGGGATCGAATACGAGGTCGTGCAATACGGCTAGCGCCCGCGCACCGGGCCTGTTGCCCCTTGCAATTGCCACCCACTTTGGGTCAGGTAAATGCGACATGACATTCAATTGGCCGCGTCTCGGGATACTTCGGGGCGCGGCCCTCCTTTCGTTGATGGACGGCCCATGGAAAAGATACCGATGACCCGCGCAGGGCACACCGCCCTCGAGGTGGAATTGAAGCACCTCAAGACGGTGGAACGCCCCACGATCATTCGCGCCATCGCGGATGCACGCGAACATGGCGACCTGTCAGAGAATGCCGAATACCATTCAGCCAAGGAAAAGCAGTCGTTTATCGAAGGCCGCGTCAAAGAGCTGGAAGGTGCGATATCGCTGGCCGAAGTGATTGATCCGGCGAAACTGTCGGGCGCGATCAAGTTTGGCGCACGCGTAACGTTGGTGGATGAAGATACCGAAGAGGAAAAGACCTATCAGATCGTCGGTGAATACGAGGCCAAGATCGAGGCTGGTTTGCTGAACATCAAATCCCCCATTGCGCGGGCGTTGATCGGCAAGGAAGAAGGCGATTCAGTCGAAGTGCGGACACCGGGGGGCGTCAAATCCTATGAGGTTCTCAAGATCGTCTACGCCTGATCGGGTCTGATGATATGACCGAAACACCGCCCCCAGAGACCGAAACAGCCAAAGTCGCCGTGACCGGCGTTAAAGCGCGCACCACTTCGCTGGGTATTTATGACAAACCCAAGCACGAAGTGATCACCGCCATCGAGGTCATCGCCATCGGGTTAAGCGCGGTCTGGTTGTTGGGTGCGGCTGCGTTTTTTATCATCATGCCTGCCCCGGCAGAACCTGTGGCCGACGAAAGCGGGTTGCGGTTCTTGATGACGATGCTCGCGATTTTCATGCCGGTGGCGATGATCTGGGTTGCGGCAACGGCAGCGCGCGCCAGTCGCGTGATGCGCGAGGAAAGCCAGAGGTTGCAGACCGCCATTGATGGCATTCGTCAGGCCTATATCGCGCAGCAACAGGGCCAGCATTCGCGCCCAGACAGTTCTGTGGCAAAGCGGCTGGACGAGATCGCCGCCGCGACCCGCAAGACCGAAGTTGCCTTGGCCAAATTCCAAAGCCGCCGCGATGAGGCACCCCGCGCCGTGGCGCCGCAGGCAGTGATCGCGGTCACAGACGATCAGCAGATGCTGGCGCTAGGCACGCAGGCGACTGATATGATGCCGTTGCTGGCAACCGAAGATTTCATTCGTGCATTGAATTTCCCCGAAACGGCAGATGATACCGTCGGTTTTGCGTCGCTGCGCCGCGCGCTCAAGGATCGGTCCACCTCGCAGCTTGTACAGGCCGCCCAGGATGTTCTGACCCTGCTCAGCCAGGACGGAATTTACATGGACGACCTGCGTCCGGACCGTGCGCGCCCCGAAACATGGCGGCAATTCGCATCGGGTACACGCGGCAGACCGATTGCGGCGCTGGGGGGCATTCGCGACCGATCATCGCTGGCGCTGACCAATGCGCGGATGAAACAGGACCCTATTTTTCGCGATGCCGCGCATCACTTTTTGCGCCATTTCGACAAGACGTTTTCGACGTTTGAATCCAATGCCTCGGACGGTGAAATCTCTGCGATGGCAGACACCCGCACGGCGCGCGCCTTTATGTTGCTGGGACGCTGTGCCGGGACGTTCGACTAAGCCTAGATGCCGAAGCTGCCGTAGGGGATGAACCGGACCATGTCGCCGGGCGCGATTGTGCGGGCAGGTTCTGACAATTCTACCAGACCTTCGGCCCAGCTAAGACCGGAAATGCGGCCTGATCCTTCGGAGGCGAAGGCCTCAACCCGGCCATCGCGAATGCGGGCGCGCAGGTATTCGCGGCGGCCCGCCTTTTTGGTTTTGCTGAATGCGGCGGGCACGTCGAAGCCTTGGGGCGCGGCGAATGTCCCGCCCGCCAACAGGCTGAGCGCGGGACGCGCAAAGATCAACGTGCAGACCATGGCCGCCACCGGATTGCCCGGCAGACCGAACACCGGCACGCCCTGCCACATGCCCAGTGCCAAGGGCCGACCCGGTTTGATCGCAATGCGCCACAGGCTCATGGCACCGGCGTCTTGCAACAGTGCCGAAACGTGGTCTTCGTCGCCCGCGGACGCACCGCCGCTGGTGAGGATTGCATCGACACGGCCAGCGGCAGCATCCAGACGGGCGCGCAAAGTATCACGGTCGTCAGGACAGCGTCCAAGGTCAATCGCGTGGTGGCCAAATCTTTCGATCAAGCCAAGCAACAGAGGGCGGTTGGCATCATAAATCTGTCCGGCGACGGCGGTATCCCCGGCCTCAACCAGTTCATCACCCGTGGACAACACGCCAACCCG
>JAFMHE010000290.1 GCA_017854675.1 Paracoccaceae bacterium
AATCAATCTGCGAACTTCCGCAATGATATCCTTGGCATCAGCATTGGATTGATCGACAAAAAATCGCCGTTCTAACCCGTAAAAATACAAGAACATGTAGCCCGGATCATAGGATGGGTCAGACCGGCCACTTGCCAACCATTCAAGATAGGTCGCCCTGCTTCGTGCGGAAATATCAGAGTATCCGGGCCAGTACGACATGCCCTCCCCTGCCCTGTCGTCCCCTGTCCTCGCGACGGAGAGAGACGGGTCAATGAATGCTCTGCATTTGTCACGATAGCCGTGGTGATTGAGCAATGGCGGCGTGCCGACATAGACCATTCCGCCAATATCTCGCGCAGCAACGGTCGTGGTCTCTGCCGCTGGTATCCAGCCATTTTTACGTGAATTCGTTTGCGGCTTGTGTGCTGTTGGCCGCGGGTTCTCATACCGCTTTGCAATGGCCGAAAGTGCTGGTGCCGCAGACTGGCCGGCACGCACGATTTCCGCGTAGTCCTGTTTTGGTGCTTTGGGCGGCGCTGTCGACGATGATTGAATAGCATTCGCTTCGCGAGTTCTCTCTCGCTCACGTTCGATGCGTTTTTCGTGGGCACTTACGCGGGCCACTGGCTCGGATTGAGTTACTCTTGTGTTTGTGCTTTCCGCTGCAAGCACTTTGGCTTCCACTTTTCGGGATCGTCTCTTTTCTTGCCACCAGACCAAAACGATAGGTAACCCAAAGGCAAAGAGTATTTGACCGCCAATAGGCCAGCCTTGCAACACGGTCACTACGGCAACCATGCACAACAAAAAATAGAGCGCGTAAAAAAATAGAACTCGAAAAAGCTTTAGTATTGATGACATTAACAAAACCCTCTTTCGGAACACACTAGATTGCGTGATTTGCGATGCAATCACTATCGCTTAGGTAGAAGTACAGTTTCCTTTTTAAATTTAGCGCTCTCGCCTTGCTCTACCGAAGTACAAAGCCGCTATACTTAGGTGAATGCCGCAACCCGCTCCCTGCAAAGGGCAATCATAGCCTCTGCCCGCTCCTCGATATCACGGTCCACACCAGGAAGATCAGGCAGAGAAACGCCGTCTATGGCTTCAGCGAAGCCCTGCAAGAAATGATCAATCTCTTCGCCTACGCCGGTTGCAGCTAAACCGGCAATCGCCGCAACCTGCATGAAATCACGACGCCGCAACCGGTCATCTTTGCCGTTCAGTTTCAGGGCCATGCGGTCATGTTCAAGGCTCGGAAAGACCCTGGTCGTGACCGCATCATAGAGCGGCGCGAGGCGGATCGTGCTGAAACGATCCGCAGCAGGCCCGGCAATCTTTAGGAGCGCCAAATTCTTCAAGTGCATATCGCCGTCGCCGATCAACCAGGCGAACAGGGCGCGCTTGATCACCAACGGCAGATCTTCCCCGGCAGATGTCGACAGCGGTTGAACTGCGCGGGTTATCCGCTCGATTGTTCCATCGTATTTGGCGTCAGGGGGCAAATCGAGAACCGAACACAGGTCCTCCAAGGCAAAACGGCGTTCATCCGCGAGCGATGTGCGGATATCGCACCGCTCGACCAGCAAGGCTGGGGGCATGTCATCCGGCATTGGGACCAGAGCGATGTCAGGCGCTTCCAACCCCGAAGTACGGCCAAGAGACATCGCAAGATATTCGATCACGGAAAGCCCCTGAAACCCAGCTGTTCCCGCCGGTTTCAGGATATGGGTGAACGGCAGGCCCGCGCTTGGCGACAATTGACCATCCCGCGCCAAAACCATAGGCGCCTTGATCTGAACGCCAGACAGGCGCGGTGTGTCCGCCCGCTCATAAAGGCGCGCCAGCCCGGCCTCGAAATCTGCTTCAAGCTTGCCGCGCCCGGGGCCGGCATAGTTTCCGGTAAACAAACCGTCGCGGGCATATCGGGACAACGACACGGATAGCATGTCTACGGGGAGCGATGCGAGCTCGGTTGCGTCTTCGCTGATCGTAATGTTGGACATATATCGTTTGCCCGAGCGCAGAACCGCACGCTCGTCATTGTCTTTGAGAACCTTCTCGAGCCATCCCTCAGGCAACAGTGAGAGGATGAAGGGGGGTAGCCTGCCAGGAACCCGCTGTTGCACGAGCGGCAAGTTGAAATTGTCTTGCGGCTGCCATCGCCATTCAAAACCGTCATGACCCAGCTGACCGACGATTTGCCCATGCCAAGCAACCGAGAACGTCAGTGCTGCTTCGTTGCGCACCTCCACCGCAACAGCAGAGCGCATCAAATACCGCTCTGTCTGCTCCCCCTCGCGGTACCATTTGTTTTCGCGCGCGAGCGCCCAAACCGCATCCGCCGCGGCAGACGGGCTGCCGTATTCTTCAATAAGACGCGCGGCGATCTCGGTCCGCATCCCTTCATCAATCGCGCTGGCGTGCTCGCTGCGTTGCCGAAAGGCTTCAAGAAATCGCTGCCGCATCGACGAGACGGCGACTTTGAACTCCCCTGCCCCATCATCGACAATGGCAGTCGCGACCGCTGGCTGATCTGGCGCTACGTTCTGGATGATCTCCAGAGACCTGATCCGAGTACGCTGATTTCGTTTCCCGCTTATGAATAAGCGACCATCTCGCGTAGGTGCGAGCAGAGTGGCGCTGGCTGCCGAGAGATACGCCTTTGGATAAAGATAATGCGCAATCCGCACCGCATTCCGCAGAACAATTGCATCTATGTCTGCGTCGGCGTCGACATAGATGCCTCGCATAAGTTGAACAAGTTTTCCTGTCTCAGCTTGGTAGTGAGCACGGTCCTTGTCGAGGTTTTCACCAATGAGATAGAGCAATATTCTAACTTTCGCGCACTTGAGATACGAGATAGTTAGATTTTTTTATGGCACCCGTCAAGAAATTCCAACTATCCCGCACATGACATGCGCGAAAGTTAGGTCGGAAGCGACACTCCGAAGAGGCCTCACACGTAGCCACGCGCACAAAAGCCACAACCAAGACCATGTTGTGGTCGTTCAATTTTGGTACGCGTACCTTCCTGAAGGCTCGTCAAAAATGAGTTGGCAAAAGATATCAAGGCCAACTGTCCCAAACCAAAGAGGCAGAGAACGCCGTGATTGCATTAAAATTGGGTCTCTTGCAGCTTTCCAGAACTCACGAACCATCAGCTACGGCGTACCACTTGATAAGCGGAAACAAAGGGCCGTGTCGCGCTTGTGTCTGGGAGCAGCACCGGTCGATCAGCTCAACTGCCACCGACATCTCCACAGTCGCCCCCTCCCCCGCCGCAATAGAATGGAGCGCGGGCCGGACCAGAAAAGCACTCTCAACAGAATTCGGCTCAATCTAAAATCCCTGCGCACCTGTGCAACTCTGGCATCTGGAAGGCCAATTCCGAATCTGCTTTCCCCACCGATCACGCTTTTCTGCGCCGACCACTCCGATTCTGAGAAGGCATCTACACGGACCGAGCGATTGCTTCCGGACCCAACGGCTCCTCATCCGAGCCGGTTTCACCCCAAACGCGAACAGGTCTCTGATGATTCCGCTACCGCAAGAGATTGGATCAGACTCTTCAGTCAAGGATACTGGCACATCAGCGCTTAGGCGCTGACCAGGCTCTTGGCTGCGCCCGAAGCCGCAAAATCAGCGTCTCCGCCCATTCGGGAAACGATCCTTTGCGCTACCTAAAGGAACTCACAATTAGAAAGATGATCCATCAACGGAGCAATTTGGACCATCACCTCTTCAGTCTCGCGGACCACCGGCATGCGAAGCAGCCCCCCTGCCCTATTCCGATACGACCATCTAAATCATACGAGTTACTTACCCCAGCTTCGCGAGCCGGGGACAACAGCAACCCAAATCAACGATAAATTCGTCCGCGGAAAAGTGGAGAAACCAGCCAAATACGCTCAAAGTTTACAGCTGTAAACTGATCCACTACGCTGCATCATATAGCGGATGACGGCACATTAGACACTAAATAGGCAAAAAAGCATTGACTTAAGCTCGTGAATCGCAGCT
>JAFMHE010000291.1 GCA_017854675.1 Paracoccaceae bacterium
AGAACCCATTGCGGGGCGGCCGCAGGCGTGGTGCGCTGCCAGCTAAATTCGCCCTGTGTGCCATAGGTGCCCAGGTGCATATTGTAGCTTTCTGAACAATCGTCATCGCGGCCGCTTTCACGGTGACTATAATGGCGCACGTCCCATACGCGGATCGAGCGCACGAAATCAAACTCAAGGCCGCTGATATCGATATCAGCACCACCGTCCACGACTTGCGCCAAGATGGTCTGAGCAAAACCCACCTCGGCATGGTCACTTGCCAACCAAAGCTGAGGAGCGGTGCTTTGCAGCGGCGCTCGCTCAGCAACCCCCATCGGGCAACGCCAGATCTGCAACGGCGGCTCGATCGGCCAAGGCGTGATCCGCCTAATGAACACAGCACGAGCATGGGCACATTCTGCTGAAGCTGGCCACCCACCAGCTATGCAAAGCAGAATGGCACAATCAACCTGATAAGCTTTTGCTGCCTGAGGCACGGTGCCCGATATTAAGGCTAAGGCAAGCCCGCCAAGCCAATTGCAGATGATTTTGAGTGACATTTCAATCCATACCTTTTGTTTACATAGTAATAGTATTGAAAAGTTTCACCCAACTCCCCCTTATACACCATATGCGAGCAAGCGCTTTGAACCGCTCGCGCGCGCTTTGTGGAATATATTCTGTAGAGAAACCTGCATGATTTGGCCGAAGACAGGCCATGAATTTGAGGGAACGCGTAGGGCTAAATATTCAGAATCTAAGAAATTCCAGAGGATTGAGCCAAGAACAGTTAGCTTTAGCTGCGGACATGGATCGCAGCTATGTCAGCGAGATCGAACTCGCCAAATTTTCAGCATCATTAGATGTTCTGGAGCGGATAGCGCGCGCCCTTGAGGTCGATGCAAAGGAATTGTTTAACGAGAGGGGCTAGTTTTGCCCGAATTTGAGAGTGTCCGCACAACGGCTGAAGCCATCGGCCGCGTTACGTGCATTAAAACAGGCGTTGAAATTGGCCTGCTCTATCAATGGGGCAACGGCGAAACGCAGGCTGCACTGTATGAAGACGGCCTGCCTCAGTCTACAAGCTGCCCAGAGCAACAGGCGGAACCGGACCTTGGTGCAAATCGCAGCTAACGGCTGGAATGAGCCCAAACCTACCAAATGCTGCGCATTCACCAGCGTCGGCTTTCTCCGATTTGGGTAAGAAGGCTTGTCAAGCTGACTTCCAATAATGTAGATACATGATGTAACTACAGTACAGCGAGTCTGCGATGGATCAATGCATCTTTACTGCCGTTAGAAAGGCAAATCGTGTCCTGTTCCGACACTACCAAGACGCCTTGTCTGAAACGGGCGTCAGCATCGTACAACTCTCCATTTTGAGGGCCCTGGAACGCCAAGGACCACTCGCCTTATCGCGACTGGCCGATGATCTCGCGATGGAACGCACGTCGCTCTACCGCACGATAGAGCCACTGATTGAAAGCGGAGCCGTCCATGTCGAAAGCGCTCCTACAGGGAAGTCGAAAGTCGCGAAGCTCACTGTTGAGGGGCGCAGTACAATCGAGCGCGTGATGCCCTTTTGGGCAAAGGCTCAAGAGCGCGTTCTGAACGAAGTCGCGCTGACCGATGCCCCGGATTTTCAGCGCACCTTGAATGCAATCGCCAATCTTTCAACCTGAAATGAGACTCTCCATGATCAATCGCGCCGGGCTGGCCTGGCTTCTCCTTGGGTTGATCTGGGGCACCAATTTTGTGTTCATCAAGTGGTCAACCGACGCAGTGACACCCATGCAGGTCGTATTGGTGCGGGTGGTTGCAGGATTTCTGACGGTCGCGGTCTACGCATTAGTCACGAGACAGCTAAAGCTGTCGCATCTAAGGCATAGCCTGCATTTCATCGTGATGGCGTGCCTTGCTGCCGCACTCTATTTTTACGGCTTCGCAGAAGGCACGGCGCTGTTGCAATCCGGATTGGCAGGTGCGGTTAGTGCATCAATTCCACTCTTCTCGCTGCTTGCAGCGGTGCTGTTCCTGCTGGAAGAAAAACTCACCACCAATAGGGTTTTGGGTCTGCTTGTTGGATTGATTGGCGTGACCTTGATCGCAAAACCATTATCGGGCGGGCTCGGTGACAGCTATCTCTTAGGGGTTCTTTGGATGGTGCTCGGGTCGTTCAGCCTTGGTGTGTCCTTTGTCTATGCCCGCAAATTCGTCACACCGCTCGACCTACCTCCTGCCGCACTCACAACATACCAGCTAGGGTTTGCGACCCTGATCTTGCTGGCGGTGACCGATATGACTGGGCTTGGCACGCTTACCGATGATCCGACTTCATTCGCGGTTCTTGTTTTTGGACTTGGTTTCCTCGGAACGGGGTTAGCCTACGTCCTGTATTATTACGTCATTGGCAAGCTCGGTGCGGTTCGTGCTTCGGCACTCACCTATGTTCCGCCAGTCGTGGCTCTCTTTCTGGGCGCGTTGTTCCTTGGGGAAGCTATCGTCCTTTTGGATTATGTTGCCACCGCGCTCATCTTTGCTGGTGTCATACTGGTCAATAAGCGGCCAAGGTCGGAAAGTTGACATTGGCCCAATGGCAGCTTCGTCCCGCATTGGCGACCTTCGCCGTCATGATGATGAGTGACCGCTTTTGCGTCGGCGCAGCCCTTCTAACTATCACCCACCAAAACTTCTAAAACGCGCGCATAGTCTTCGCTAACCGCTCGTACTTGCTCAAACACCTCACGTCGCTCCTCGTCCTGGCACCGAAAGTACTGCTCGACATCGTCAAAGTATGTCTCTGCGTCGCGTCTCAACAAGTCAGCATACGCCCAAACATCATCGGCATCGGTCGGCATCACGGGCGCTATCGGAGGTAAACAATTTCCAGCGACTGAGGAAGATCCCCAGCTCAAAACGGACAGAACCGCCCATGTCTGTTTCAAAATTCCCATATTATCTTGGCTCAGCCACTCCGTTGCAGTAAGTTTGTTTCAACGCAGAAAGAGCGCATCAATTCAAAATGCACCTCTTGATCGCAAAATTATAATCATGTATCGATTTGGTAGTCCATGAGGGACTGCCGGGTCCATGCACAACTCTGCAAGGCTCGTTTCAATGAATTTGATGCAAGACGCCCCCAATGTTGTTAGCGAAGAAGGGCTGCGTGCACTGCTTGCCGAGGGACACTCGGCAGATGTCGTGTGCCGCGTTACGCCCAAACGAACAAGTGCTCAGTGGTCCGGGGTTTGGACCGTGCATTGCGTCTCGCCTGACGGCGAGACGCGCCGCCTGCTCGTCACTGCACGCAACAACATGGCCGCGCGAGAATTCAAGACAATCAACGGCTTATCGAGCTTCCTTGCAGGGTTGGACGTATCGATCATTTCCATCCCGATGGTCGAAGGCAAAGTCGCTTCTCACAAACCAGGCGACACCGACTAAAGCTCTTGCCGTCCTTGCTGCGCTCTTCACAGCCCCAGCTGGCGCTGAAGGTTTCGTGCTCTCAATGCGGGCTGATGGCCAGTTGGAAACCAAAGCCCCTCAGTCCGGTTTCGCGCAAAGCTACATCGACGGCGTAGGCGCGAATGCACCAGAGCCGACCATTTTCGCAGCGATTGAACCGCCAACTCCACGCATGTCGATTGAGTCTGGGCCTGCGCCTACAATCCCCCGCCCGGAAATCCTCGCAGCCCTTGAAAGCACTGCGCATCGCTATGGTGGGCACCCCGCGCTGCGTCGCGCCGGTCTGTCTGTGTCCGAATGGCAGACGCTTTTCCAAGCAAATATCGAGATCGAGAGCGCCTATCGCGCAAACGCGCGCAGCTCTGCAGGTGCGATCGGTCTCGGTCAATTGATGCCAGCCACAGCTGCGCAGCTTGGTGTGGACCCTCACGACTGGCAGGCCAATCTGGATGGCTCTGCTCGATACCTTCTGATGATGCTTGCGCAATTCGGCACGCCGGAACTTGCACTTGCGGCTT
>JAFMHE010000057.1:0-10666 GCA_017854675.1 Paracoccaceae bacterium
GCGTGCAACAAGGGCGCGCCCTTTGTCAGCGTTGCCCATCAACGTGGCGATAATCGCCGTGACATCGACTTCTCCATGGTCGGGGTGCCAGCTGTCATAATCGGTGATCATCGCGACAGATGCATAACAAAGCTCTGCCTCGCGGGCTAATTTCGCCTCGGGCATGTTGGTCATACCGATCACATCCGCGCCCCAGCTTTCGCGGTACATTTTGCTTTCTGCGAGTGTCGAGAACTGCGGGCCCTCCATCGCCAGATACGTGCCGCCCCGGTGCACATTGATGCCTGCATCCTTTCCGGCGGTCTCGCAGGCATCGCCAAGGCGGGGACAGGTCGGATGCGCCACGCTGACATGGGCCACGCATCCCGTGCCAAAAAAGGATTTTTCCCTTGCAACGGTGCGGTCAATGAACTGATCCACAATGACGAAATCACCGGGCGCCATTTCGTCGCGGAACGATCCGCAGGCCGAAACGCTGATCACATCCGTACAGCCCAACCGTTTGAGCGCATCAATGTTGGCGCGGTAAGGCACGCTGGTGGGGCTGTGGACGTGACCACGCCCGTGACGCGGCAGAAAGACCATCTCGACCCCGTTCAGACTGCCCGACAAAAGCGCGTCCGAGGGTGCGCCCCAAGGGGTCTCAACCGTCACCCAATCGGCATTTTGCAGCCCGTCGATATCGTAAATCCCCGATCCACCGATGACTGCGATTTTGGTCTTTGTCATAAAGTTACCTTTCCTGCTGCGCTCGTGCGCATTTCGCCCAGAAAGTCAGAGAGCTTGGGCAAGATCAACCCGTCTTCACCCAATGGTCTGCTCTCGAATCAGGGTGCCCTTTCCATTTGGGCCAAACTGGTCTACCCAGCGCCCAACATAAGGCCCTTGGGCCGACCTCCCCGTGATTTGACTACACAAGGATGCCAACCCCATGGCGCGTTCGCTTTTTCATACCTTTACCAAAAATCTGGAGGTCACGGACCTGCGCTGGATGCCGGAGGACGGGTTTTCTATCGGGCGTCTACGCATTGAACTGCTGTCTGGTCTGACTGTCGCACTTGCGCTGGTCCCCGAAGCGGTCGCGTTTGCGTTCGTCGCGGGCGTGCATCCGTTGGTGGGCCTTTATGCGGCATTTCTGGTGGGTTTGATCACCGCGTTGATCGGCGGGCGTCCTGGGATGATCTCTGGTGCGACAGGCGCATTGGCGGTGGTCATGGTCGCTTTGGTCGCGCAACACGGGGTGGAATACCTGTTTGTGACGGTGGTTCTGATGGGCCTGATCCAGATATTCGCAGGCGTCATGCAGTGGGGCAAGTTTATCCGGCTGGTGCCGCATCCTGTGATGCTGGGTTTTGTGAACGGCCTCGCTATTGTTATTTTCCTGGCGCAGATGAGCCAGTTCAAGGTGCCCGGCACGATGGTTGATACCGGCCACGGCATGTCGGGTGGTGAATGGCTGTCAGGCCAGCCGCTGTTCTTGATGTTGGCGCTGGTGGCCGCGACCATGGCGATCATCTGGGTCATGCCAAGGATCACCAAGCTGATCCCCGCGCCGCTTGCAGGCATCGGAATCGTCGCGGTTGTGGTGATTGCAACGGGCATGGACGTGCCGCGTGTTGGCGATCTTGCGTCTATCCAAGGTGGTTTCCCGATGCCGCACATGCCGTTTGGCGATGGTCCGGGCCTTTACGGGACGCCCCTCGCGCCCTTCACGCTTGAGACCCTTTATATTGTGCTGCCCTACGCTGTGATCCTTGCCGCGATTGGTCTGATTGAATCCCTGCTGACGCTGAATCTTGTGGGGGATATGACCAACACGCGCGGGGGCGCGTCGCAGGAATGCGTGGCCCAAGGTGTGGCCAACACCGTCACCGGCTTTTTCGGCGGTATGGGCGGCTGTGCGATGATCGGCCAGTCGATGATCAACGTCAAATCAGGGGGCCGCACGCGCGTTGCCGGGATCGCAGCGGCGATTTTCCTGTTGTTGTTTATCCTTGTCGGCTCATCCTTGATCGAACAAATCCCGCTGGCGGCTCTTGTGGGCGTGATGTTCATGGTCGTGATCGGCACCTTTGCATGGAACTCTCTTACCATCTTGCGCAAGGTGCCTTTGATGGATGCTTTCGTCATCTTGCTGGTCACGGTCGTGACGGTCTACGAAGACCTTGCGGTCGCCGTGGTTGTGGGCGTGATCGTATCTGCGTTGGCCTATGCGTGGAACAACGCGCGCCGTATCCATGCCAAGACCTATGCGACGCCTGAAGGGGCCAAAGTATATCAGGTGCAAGGGCCGCTGTTTTTCGGTTCAGCCGAGGGGTTTTCCGAGCTCTTTGATGTACAAGGCGACCCTGCGCGCGTGATCGTTGATTTCGCCGACAGCCGCGTTGTGGATCAGTCCGCACTGCAAGCGATCGAAGCGGTTGCGGGCAAATACCAAGATGCAGGCAAGCGGATTGAGCTGCGCCATTTGAGCCGGGATTGTCACAAGCTCTTGCAAAAAGCAGGTCACCTCATGGTCGACAGTGATGATGATCCAGATTACCAGGTTGCGGTGAACTATCAGGTCCGCACCGGTGTATTGGGTGGGCACTGACACGTGTCTTAGGTGCAGCGAAAAGGTGTAGCATGTGTGCAAGTGATGGGACGGCCATAGGGACCATCCTGATCGAGAATGATCGGGTCCGTGTGACTGAGTGGCGCTTTAAAAAACGCGGTGACAACACAGGTTGGCACCGCCACGCCCATGACTACATCGTCATTCCCTCATTCGATGGCAGGCTTGAGATTGACACCAAAACAGACCCGCGCGCCACAGCCGAGCTCAGCAATGGTGTGCCGTACTTCCGCCCGCTTGGGGCGGAGCATGACGTCATCAATGGTAACGATTTTGAGTGCGCTTTTGTCGAGGTGGAATTGCTGGAACCGCCGAAAGCTTGATCAATCGTCTGGGCGAATAATCTCGAACACTTCGCGTACGCGGGTGTAGTCGCGGTAGCCCAGACGCGACAGCGGCTCGTACCGGGTCACGTCAAAGCGGCCATCCACGACGCAATCATCGCGCAAATGCACGCCGATCACTTCGCCAAAGACCGCGAAGTTTGCGTCCCCTTCGATCTTGATGATCTGTGTCATCCGGCATTCCAGCGCGGCAGGCGTGCCAGCAACGCGCGCGCAGTCAATCGTGTCACACGCGGCTTTTTCGACGCCGGCATGGGCAAATTCATCGGTGCCGTGGGGCAGGGTGGCGGACGACAGGTTCATTGCCTCGCGCGCGGCGTATTCCACGATGTTGACGCAGAAAACGCCGGTCTCCCGAATGTTGGCTACGGAATCTTTGGTTCCGTCCACGTCTGCTTTGACCCCGGTCGAGGCAAACATCACCTGTGGCGGCACATAGGCCACCCCGTTGAAAAACGAATAGGGTGCCAGATTGTCATTGCCGTTTGCATCCCTAGTCGAGATCCAGCCAATAGGCCGCGGAGTGACGACTGCGTTGAATGGGTTGTGCGGCAGGCCGTGGCCATCTGCGGGGCGGTAAAACATGTTTTTTCCTCTCACGGGTTTGCGCGACTGCTTAGCGTTATGTTAGATCGAACGCCACGGTAAACCATAAAAGCGTTGTAAGACTTTGTACCAATTCACCCCCGAAACCGCAGCGGACTATTGGGAAGTCGAAGCGTTATACGACACCTGTTTTGCGCCGGGTCGCAAGGCGTTGTCGTCCTACCGCCTTCGGGACGGTATCGCGTCTGTTGTGGGTCTCAGCCATGTCGCGCGCGATGCGGCAGGCATTCTGGGCGGTGCGATCCGCTATTGGCCCGTGCGCATTGGCAAAATGGAGGCGTTGCTGCTGGGCCCTGTCGCCGTGCACCCGACCCGTCAGGGCGAGGGGCTGGGCCGCGCGTTGATCGAGGAAAGCTTGCAACATGCCGCGCCCAAAGGATGGGACCGTGTGATGCTGGTAGGCGATGCGCCCTATTACAGCCGTTTTGGTTTCTCGCTGCTTGAACATGTGGTGATGCCACCGCCAACCAACCCCGAACGGGTATTGGGTCGTGCATTAAAATCCGGTGCATGGGACGGGGTGAAGGGTGATGTGACCCGCTGGGCGGATTGAATTCTGCGCAAGCTCACCCCATTTTGGGTGCAGACAAAGGATACCCCATGGACATCACCACTGATTTGCCTGCCGTTATTGACGTAGATACGCAGCTGGACGCGCTCGCCAAGCGCTATAAGGGGGCCAGCGGGTTGGGGATGTCTGTTCTCAATCTGGTCGGGGGCAGTGCCGAAAGCCTGTTGGATCAATTGCCAACGAGTGTTCGCAGCAGCCTTGAGACCGCGACGATCAAGGCGCTGAACCAAGCGATGAAGGCGGCACATTCCAGCCGTTCCTATGTCCCTGACCAGAAAAGCTGGCTAAATCAGGCTGTCAGTGCTGCGATGGGTGCCGCTGGTGGCGCTGGTGGTCTGCCGACTGCGTTGGCCGAATTGCCGGTCACGACGACACTGTTGTTGCGCGTTATTCAGGGGGTTGCGGTTGAGCATGGCTTTGATCCCGAAGCGGAAAATGTGCAGTTTGATTGCGTGAATGTCTTTGCCGCTGCTGGACCGCTTTCAGGCGATGACGGTGCCGATCTGGGCTTTCTCACCGCGCGTTTGACGCTTTCGGGTAAGGCGATGCAGGCGGTGATTGCCAAGATTGCACCGAAACTGGCCGTGGTCATGGGCCAAAAACTGGCCGCCCAAGCGGTGCCAGTGCTGGGTGCGGTTGCGGGGGCTGCGACAAATTACGCCTACACCAGCTATTATCAGGAAATAGCGCACGTGCATTTCGGGCTGCGCAAACTGGCGATAGACGCCGATGTGCCGCATGCAGAGTTGCTTGAGCGGTTGCGCGACCGGATGGGCGGCACGCCCGTTGCGCGCTAACGTCCGATGCTGCCCGGTGCCACGGTCGTCGCCTTGAGGATCGCATAGCAGGTCATACCGGCCACCAAACCCATCTCGTGGATCGCGCGCGCTGTGACGCGCGCCAGCAATCTGTCCCGTCCTGCTTGAAGGGCAATCGCGGCCCCCGGCCCATCGCCGGGCTGAACGGTCAAAATGCAAACCGGAAGAATGTTGACCGATGATAACCCTTCTGGCACGCCTTTTGACAATATCACATCCTGCGCCAGAACGCGCAGCCGGACATTGCTGCCAACGGGCGCTTGCACGCCGGGCAATTCCAACTGTCCTGCGCTGATCTGTAATGTGGCTAGCCCGTCATCTGCATGGGCAATCACTTGCGCCTCAATCACCGCACCCGCCTCCCGCACGCCCAAGAGTGGCACCGCCGCCGGGTCAGACATAACGTCATAAAGCGGGCCTTGCGCCGCGACGCGCCCGTCTTGCAGCAACACCAGCGTATCGGCAAGCCGCGCGATTTCATCGACCGCATGGCTGACATATAGGATCGGCAATCGCAGATCACCGTCGCGCAGACGTTCCAGATAAGGCAGGATTTCCTGTTTGCGCGGGCCATCAAGGCTGGCAAGCGGCTCATCCATCAACAACATGCGCGGACGGCTGAGCAACGCGCGGCCCAAGGCAACGCGTTGCTTTTCACCACCCGACAAGGCTGTTGGCGCGCGGTCCAGCAATAGCGCTAGTCCCAGCAATGACACGACATCGTCAAAGCCGGGGCCGCTGGCTCCCGGTGGCGCATAGCGGGCCCCGAAATTGAGGTTGTCGCGAACAGACAGATGTGGAAACAGCCGCGCGTCCTGAAATACGGTGCCCAGACGCCTTTGGGCAACCGGCACATGGATACCCACACCTGAATCAAAGAGAACTTCGTCTTCCAGCACGATCCGCCCGGCATCGGGGCGCAAAAGGCCGGCAATGGCATTGATCGCCGTAGTTTTCCCTGCGCCCGACCTGCCGAAAAGCGCAGTGATGCCCGTATGCGCTTCAAACGCCAGTTGAAGCGTAAAATCACCGTAGCGATGCGATATGTCGACCCGTAAACTCACGCGCCGGAAATCTTGGCAGCAACGCGCCGCGCCAAGGCTTCAGATAGGACCACCGCGCCCAGTGCCACAATGCAGGCCATGACAACCATCGCGATGGCTTGGCCTTCGCCGCCGGGAATTTGCAAGGCCGACCATATGGCGCTGGGCAGGGTCTGCGTCTGGCCGGGGATGTTGGCGACAAAGGTGATCGTGGCCCCGAATTCACCCATCGCCTTAGCAAAACCCATCACTGCACCTGCCAGAATACCGGGCGCGATCAGGGGCAAAGTCACGCGGCCAAAGACCGCCCAACGCGGTGCACCAAGGGTTGCGGCAGCTTCTTCCAGTTTCGGGTCCACCGCCTCAATCGCCAGACGCATGGCGCGGACCATCAGGGGAAATCCCATCACCAGCGCCGCAATAACCGCACCGGTCCAGTGAAAGGCAACCGACAGGCCGATGCTTTCAAGCGCACGGCCCAGCGGTCCTGTGCGGCCAAACAGTGTCAGCAGCAGATACCCCGTGACCACGGGGGGCAGGACAAGGGGCAAGTGGACAAGCGCATTCAACGCTGATTTGCCCCAGAACTCCTTGCGCGCCAGCAGCCACGCCACCCAAAGCGCGAGCGGTATCGCCAGAACCGTGGCCCAGCACGCCACCCAAAGCGACAGGCGCAGGGCGTCCCATGCGGCGGCATCGACGTTCATGGGGCGGCAGGTCCGAAACCATGCGCCGCAAAGGTGGCGGCAGCGGCGGCTGAGGTGAGATAGTTGAGGAAACCGGTGCCAGCGGGGGATAGAGCGGCAGCAGGATATTTGACCGGCGCATGTGACCCGGCAGGGATGTCGTACACAACGCTGACCAGTGGTTCGGCAATGGCGTCGGTTGCATAGACAATTCCCAGCGGCGTTTCACCGCGCGCGACCAAGGCGAGGGCGGCGCGCACGTTATCTGTCTCTGCCAATTGCGTCTGGACCTGATCCCAAAGCGCGACGGATTGAAGCCAAGACCGAGCGTAACTGCCCGCTGGAACCGCGTCGCGTTGCCCCATCGCGAGCCGTCCGTTTCCCAGACGTGCGATCAAATCTTGGGGGTGCAGCGGGGCGGCATGCGAGGGCCCGATCACAACAAGGCTGTTTGTCGCAATGATCTGTTGTGTGTCTGGCCCGATATGGCCTTGTTGGGAGAGCCATACCATCCAGTCAGGATTGGCAAGGATAAGCAGATCAGCGGGCGCACCTGCCGCGACCTGCCGCGCCATAACGCCGGACCCGCCAAAGGAAAACGTAACAGCGCCGTCGTAGTCTTTTGCGGCCGCCTCCAGCACGCCGCTCAGGCTTGCGGCGGCAAAGACGGTAACAGGCGCGCGCTCTGCCGCGAACTGCGATGTGCCTAAAATCAGGGCAAAAAGGAATGTGAAAGCCTGCATCATGGCCCGCAGTATCGGTTTTTGACCACAGCCGCACAAGCGCAATGCGACCGGTTGGCAGTCGATCATATGCGTCTTATAATGCATTGAAAGACCGAAGATGTCAGAGCACACGGGCAAACATGATCAAACAACTCCCGATATCGCTTTTTGGAGCCGAGAAAAGCCAGGTGCGCACGCAGTTCGCCGCCCTGTGTTACCGTGTCAAAAAGCAAAAGGTGCAGGTGTTACTGGTCACGTCGCGGGGCACAAAGCGTTGGATCGTGCCAAAGGGCTGGCCGATGGACGCGATGACCCCGGCGGCCTCTGCCTTGCAAGAAGCATGGGAGGAGGCGGGTGTTATTGGCCGCAATGCCGGGGGCTGCTTGGGGGTCTATTCCTATGAAAAAGGGATCGGACCGAATGATGATCTGCCTTGCCTTGCGATGCTCTATCCGGTTGCCGTCAAATCACTGGCGAAAAAATATCCCGAAGCCGGACAGCGCCGCCGCCGCTGGGTCAGCCGGAAGAAGGCGGCAAGGCTTGTCGCAGAGCGGGAATTGTCGCGGCTGATCCTTGATTTCGACCCGCGCGTCAGTTGACGGGAATGACGTGGGCGCTTGACGATGTGGCTTGGCTGCCCCATCTCAAATAATGCGTGGTAAAGCTGCGCATGCTTCAAGATCCTGAAACCCGGTTAATTTGTGCCAAAGGGCCAAGCTGCACATGATCAAATACGCGCTTGAATGTAAGGACGGACATCAGTTTGAAAGCTGGTTTCAGTCCAATGCGGCCTTTGACGCGCTCAAGAAAACCGGACATCTGAGTTGTACTGTGTGCGGATCGGGGAATGTGGAAAAGGCGCTGATGGCACCGCGTGTCAAAGCTGCGGACGCGCAGCCGGTTGATCAGTCTGCATCTGTGCGGGACACAGAAAAAGCACTGGCAGCCCTGCGGCGCAAGGTCGAGGAAACCTCTGACTATGTGGGCGACAAGTTCGTGCAGGAAGCCCGTGCAATGCATTTGGGCGACAAGCCGGAACGCGCGATTTACGGTGAAGCGCGGTTGGATCAGGCGAGATCGCTGATCGAGGACGGTGTGCCGCTGATGCCGCTGCCATTCATGCCCAAGAAAAAGCTGAGTTAAGGACGAGGAGAGACGCAGATGACCGTTTTGATCACAGGAGCCTCAAGGGGCATTGGTGCCGGTCTGGCAGAACATTACCGGGCCAAAGGCGTTGATGTCATCGGCACCGGGCGGTCGGCAAATGCGGAGTTGCAGTTGGATGTGACGCTGCCCAACAGCCACCGCGAAATGGCTGAAACTCTGGGTGAGACCCTGGTGGAATTGCTGATCTGCAACGCGGGTGTGTATTTTGACAAAGGCCACCGTATTGAGGACGGTTACGGCCCTGATTTGTGGGCGCAGACCTTTGCCGCCAATGTCACCGGGGTGTTCTTGACCATTCAGGCGCTGATGCCGCACTTGCGCCGCGCGCAGAACGCAAAGATTGCGATTATTTCGTCACAGATGGCATCGGACACCCGTGCGCCCGGCGGCAGCTACATCTATCGGTCCTCCAAGGCGGCTGTGCTGAACCTTGGCCGGAACCTGTCCGCCGATTTGAAGGCCGAAGGGATTGCGGTGGGCATTTACCATCCTGGCTGGGTGCAGACCGACATGGGTGGGGACGCGGCTGATATTACCACAGATGAGGCGGTACAGGGGCTGGCTGCACGGTTTGACGCGTTGAGCATTGCGACGACGGGATGCTTTGAGACGTGGGACGGGCGCGCGCACGCCTACTGAGGCGCGCGCAGGTTCTGGTGTGCGGCGGCGGGCAAGCCCGCCATATGATTCTATTCAATTGGGTTCCCCAATTGGTCCGGTGGGGGCTAGCCCCCAAACCCCCAGAGGTTATTTGGAAAGATGAAGCAGGCAGACGGCTTGCGCAGGGCGGGTGGCTGGCGTAGACCGCCTGCGTGTTGAAGGGCGGAGTTGAGAATGCCAGTTCTTGTGATGAAATTTGGTGGCACATCCGTGGCGACGCTGGACCGGATCCGGCGTGCGTCCAAGCGTGTCGGCGTAGAAGTCGCCAAAGGCTATGATGTGATTGTCATCGTTTCTGCCATGTCCGGCAAGACCAACGAGTTGGTTGGTTGGGTCAATGAGACGTCGCCGCTGTATGATGCGCGCGAATATGATGCGGTTGTGTCCAGCGGCGAGAATGTGACCGCAGGTCTGATGGCGTTGACCTTGCAGGAAATGGATGTGCCTGCGCGCAGTTGGCAGGGCTGGCAGGTGCCTGTTATGACAACAAGCGCGCATTCCACAGCCCGCATTGAGGACATTCCGCCCGCAAACATCACCGCAAAGTTCGCCGAAGGCATGAAAGTCGCGGTCGTTGCGGGTTTTCAGGGGGTCAGCGCCGAGGGGCGGATCACCACCTTGGGGCGCGGCGGGTCTGATACAACTGCGGTCGCCTTTGCAGCCGCTTTCGGGGCGGAGCGCTGCGATATCTATACGGATGTTGACGGGGTCTATACCACCGATCCGCGGGTCGAGGCAAAGGCGCGCAAGCTCGATAAAATCTCTTTTGAGGAAATGCTGGAACTGGCCTCTTTGGGCGCGAAGGTCCTGCAAACGCGGTCTGTTGAATTGGCGATGCGCTACAAGGTCAAGCTGCGCGTGCTGTCGAGTTTTGAAGAACAATCAGATGATGCCGGAACGCTCGTCTGTGATGAGGAGGAAATCATGGAAAGCAATGTCGTCGCCGGGGTCGCGTTCAGCCGCGAAGAAGCGAAAATGACGCTTGTGTCTGTTGCCGACCGTCCGGGCATCGCTGCGGCGATTTTCACGGCACTGTCGGAGGGCGGTGTGAACGTCGATATGATCGTCCAGAACATATCAGAGGAAGGTCACACTGATATGACGTGGTCCTGTCCTGTAGATCAGGTCAAGCGCGCCGAAAAGGCGATGGCGGATGCCGCGGCCAAAGAGGTCTTGCAGTTCCAGACCCTGATTGCGGATACAGATGTTGCAAAGGTCTCTGTCGTTGGGATCGGCATGCGCAGCCATACAGGCGTGGCCGCCAAGATGTTCGATGTTTTGTCCAAAGAAGGCATCAACATCCAGGTTATCACCACATCCGAGATCAAGATCAGCGTTCTGATCAATCGCAAGTACATGGAGTTGGCTGTTCAGGCGTTGCATGATGCGTTCGAGCTGGACAAGGCGTCTTAAGGCGCACCAGTTGGATGGC
>JAFMHE010000057.1:10891-15736 GCA_017854675.1 Paracoccaceae bacterium
TCCTTTGCGTTCGAGATCAAACGTGTTCTAACGAGAAAAAGACCTTGGGGAAGGGCCTGTCAGAATGGCTGAGCGTTTTGAAACAGAGAGCCGGAAGCTGCTGGGCCGTCTTCGCGATGCGATGGCGGGCGAGGATGCAGGTCAGGCGCGGCTGAACAAGATCACAAACCTGATCGCCACGTCGATGGGGTGCGAGGTGTGCTCTATCTATCTGTTCCGGGACGAAGACACGCTTGAGCTGTGCGCCACCGAGGGTCTTAACGCAGCAGCCGTCCACGAGACGCGCATGAAGCTGGGCGAGGGGCTGGTGGGCCGTGTGGCCAAGAGACGACGCGTGATTAACACACCGGATGCGCCACAGGCACCGGGTTTCCGGTTCATGCCTGAAACGGGCGAAGAGATTTATTCCAGCTTTCTTGGCGTGCCGGTGCAACGCTTGGGCGAAACGCTGGGTGTTCTGGTCGTGCAATCCAAGACCGCGCGCGAATTTTCCGCCGATGAGATTTATGCGCTCGAGGTCGTTGCGATGGTCTTGGCAGAGATGACAGAGCTGGGCGCGTTTGTCGGTGAGGGTGCAGCCATGTCTGCGCGTCATTCGCAGCCTGTGATGATGCGGGGCACCGTTGGGCAGGAAGGTGTGGCAGAAGGCCATGTCTGGCTGCATGAGCCGCGGGTTGTTGTATCAAACCTGATTGCGGATGATCCGGTGCGCGAGACCGAGCGCCTGACAGAAGCCGTCGACCAGTTGCGCGTGAGCGTCGACCAGATGATGTCGATGGCGATGGGGGACAAGGACCAGCAGCAGGTGCTGGAAGCGTACCGGATGTTCGCCAATTCCAAAGGCTGGATGCGGCGCATGGTCGAAGATATCAAAAGCGGTCTGTCCGCCGAGGCCGCCGTTGAGAAAGAACAATCGCTGGCGCGCGACCGGATGGGGCAGGCGGCTGACAGCTACCTGCGCGAAAGACTGAGCGACCTTGATGATCTGAGCAACCGTTTGCTGCGTATCCTGACGGGTCAGGGCGCTGATACCGGTGCGGAAATGCCGCGCAATCCGATTCTGGTGGCGCGCAACATCGGGCCTGCCGAATTGCTTGAATACGGGCGGTCGCTGAAAGGGATCGTGCTTGAGGGCGGATCTGTTGGGTCGCACGCTGCCATTGTTGCACGGGCACTTGCCATCCCGTTGATCGTTCATGCCGGCCGAATAACGCATGAGGCGCTGAACGGGGACCAAATTCTGGTCGATGGCGAACAGGGCATCGTGCATCTGCGGCCCGACGATGCTGTTGCAGCGGCGTTCCGCGACAAGATCGCGATGCAGGCTGCGGCGCAAGAACGCTATGCGTCGCTTCGCGATCTACCGGCGCAGGCGCGGTGTGGAGCCACGATTTCGCTGCATATGAATGCGGGCCTGATGGCGGATTTGCCGTCATTGGGCAGTTCCGGCGCAGAAGGTGTTGGCCTGTTTCGCACAGAATTGCAGTTTCTGGTGCGCAACCAGATGCCAAAACGCTCTGAGCTTTCAGCGCTGTACAGCCGCGTTTTGGATGCGGCGGGGGGCAAGCGGGTGGCCTTTCGCACGCTCGACATCGGGTCTGACAAAGTGCTGCCCTATATGAAACCCAATGATGAGCCGAACCCTGCGATGGGGTGGCGGGCGATCCGGGTCGGTCTGGACAAGCCCGGTGTGATGCGGATGCAGTTGCAGGCGCTGATCCGGGCGGCGAACGGGCGTCCTTTGACAATCATGTTCCCGTTTGTCGCGCAGATGGAAGAATTCGAACTTGCGCATGCCGAAATGCAAAAGACCCTCGCCCGCGAAGACCGCCTTGGCCATGTGCTGCCCGAAAAGGTAGAGATTGGCACGATGCTGGAAACGCCCAGCCTTGCGTTTGCACCGCGCAAGTTCTTCGAGAGTGTGGATTTTCTGTCTGTCGGGGGCAATGATCTCAAGCAGTTTTTCTTTGCTGCGGACCGCGAAAATGAACGCGTGCGTCGGCGCTATGATACGTTGAATGTCAGCTTTTTGACGTTCCTTGAACAGATTGTCAGCCGCTGTCAGGACACCGACACGGACCTGTCGTTTTGTGGCGAAGACGCAGGCCGCCCGGTTGAAGCGCTGTGTTTTGCAGCCCTAGGGTTCCGCAGCCTATCCATGCGTCCAGCGTCCATCGGACCGGTCAAAAGCCTGATCCGGCGCTGTAATCTGGATGAAGTACGCAGGGTGATCGAGGTTTCTCGCGCCCGTGGTGACATGTCGGTGCGCCCGGCGGTGATGGATTACGTCCGCGCGCAACATCAATCCTGACCGGGGGGTTAGCGCAGGCCGTCTTGGCCTTTGACGTCCTTCAACTCCAGCCCGCCCATGCGGCTGTGGATGCGGCTGCCGCATGACATGGCCAGTGCAAATACGATTTCATCCGCTTTGGGACCATCGGGAAAGCCGACTTCGATCCCGTCGAAATGGCCACGCACATAGGCCGCGTTGATATGGCCCAGAGGTATGTCCAGACGGCTGCCAACGCCGCCGCGCTTCATGCAGGAGGGGACAATCGCGTTGCTTTCCCCCAGCAGGCCGCGCATCGCATAGCCGCCCGGGACATGCCATAGGGCGGCGTGCTCCAACTCTCCGTTTTCGCCAACGATGGCGCCTTTGCCGTAGCCGTCGATGTGTTCCTTGCCCCCCAAGGCTTCAATCAACTTCAGACTCATTTCATGGCCCAACGGCTTTAGATCATCCATCGCAGGCTGCAAGTCCGGTTCATACCGGCCCGCAAACGGGTTGGATACGCAGGCAATGATTGCGCCCAGTTTGCGTGGCACGTCGGGGGGTGGCCCGCCGTCATGGCGAACCTCTTCGACGATAAGCTGCATTTTGCGGATGGTGAATTCAGGCATGAACTAGGGTTCCTATCTGGGGTGTCGTTTTAGCGGTGATCAGCATGGACTGGCCTTGTAGCGTCAGGGCCGCCTGACAGATCAGGCCACGGTCAACGAGGGTTTGCGCATAGCGCGCGCCATTTGCCAGAGCGTTTTGGATGTGCTGCTTCGAAAGCTGGGGCACATGGGTCGTAACGGCGCGCAGGCCTAGATCACTATCGGGGTTCAGCGTTGCCGCAGGGGTCCGTTCAATGTTCGGATGATCAGGTAGATCCACCGCGTTCGCGATCAGTGTCGCGGCCACATCAGCTGCGGCGGCAGTAGGGGCCGCGACGGTCACCGCATCGGCGATGCCAAGCGAATGGCTACGCCCCTGCCAGCCAGAGGTCGCCAGACCGCGCGCGGTGTCTTGGGCGGTCAAAACGATCTGACACGCCGGTCCAAGGGACGTCATTTGCTGCCCGTTGGACAGATGAAACGCGATGTCGCCACCATTGTTGACGTAGGCTTTTGCAGGTGTGTGCCCCTGCATCATCGCGGCAAGGATTTCATCTGCAACTGCGCCAGCCACGGCAGCCATTGGCGTGACAAAAATACTGCGATGTGGGGTAATCGCATGCAGCATGCGGCATGCAACGGGGTCTTGAAAGGGTCCGTGCGGTGCAGGTTTGCGTAAGCCGCAGAGTTCCGCTGCCAACCCGTTGAGCATAGTCTGAAACCGCGCGACTGCACGCTCGAAACACTGCTGACGCTCCGCCCCCTCAACGCCGATAATCAGGTCGATCGGGCCGTGATGCAGATGCAGCCGCTGCCCACCCGACAGCAGATGGGCTTGGGGTGCGGCGCTCACGTTGCCGCTCCGATAACGCGGGCGGCTGATCCGTATTCGCCCCCCTTGGCAAGCACGTCCTCCAGATCACGGATCGCTGCGCCATGGCCGCCAAGTGCCTCGTATTCTGTACGCGAAACCGTAAATTCCAATGGCGCCACCAGCGCAGGTGTCGGCACATAACCGAACGCCCCATCGGGCACTTGTGTCACATCAACCATCACCGTGATGCCGCCGCCCGGCCAGCGATATGTCGGCGCGCCGCCAATCGTTACGCGGGTTTTGTCCTGCTGCACCGAATGGGTCAGATGGATCGGATTGGTCGTCACTCCGGAGCGAAGCGAACCGCCCGCACCGCCCATAAACAATACGGTGCACAGCGCGGGTTCGCAGTTCTGCGCGATTAGATCGACCGATGGCAGCAACGTTTCGGGCATCGCCTGCTCAACCGGTTCAAGCGCGTCGTTCAGCACGTAATACCCCGAATGTTCGCCCGTCGTGGATACCATCAGCAGCGACAGACCTGCGCGCGCCCCCTTTTTTTCCTGCCACGGCCCTAGTATCGTCAGTGGGTCACTGATGTCCGTGCCGCCCCAACCTTTGCCGGGTTCCGCGACCTTGAAATACCGCCCCGGCGTGGAACGACGCCCTTTGATGCGGATGCCGGTGTCGGGCCAGTCGATGACCTTGCCCGCCTGATGTTCGGACACAACGCCGGTGATGTGGTCATCCACCACCACAACCTCATCCACCAGCCCCTGCCATTGTGACGCGAACATCCCGATGGTCGCCGATCCGCAGCCGACACGCATGCGGTCCTCGGTCACACCATCCACAATAGGAGCTGCACCGGCCTGCACGACCACGGTTGATCCACCATCAATGGTCAGCTCAACGGCTTGCTTGTTGCACAGGCGCAAAAGTGCGTCGCAGGTTTTGCGGCCCTCGGGTTTGCTGCCTCCTGTCAGGTGATCCACACCGCCCAGTGACAGCATTTGCGAGCCGTATTCAGACGTCATCACATGGCCAATCGCCTCGCCCTCCGCGCGCACGGTGGCGGCTTCGGTCCCCAGATGACGGTCGGTGTCGATTTTGACTTTCACGCCGCAGTAGGAAAAGATTGCTTCGGTCAC
>JAFMHE010000057.1:16081-17229 GCA_017854675.1 Paracoccaceae bacterium
GCGGCGAGCACACGGTGCGGCAAGGCGGGTACTTTTGTCAGGCGCGCACCCGATGCATGCCGGATTGCGTTCAGGATTGCGGGGGCAGTGGGGATCAAGACATGTTCGCCCAGCCCTTTCGCGCCCAATGGTCCCTCGGGATCAGGCTTTTCAATCAGGATCGAGGTAACGGGCGGCATGTCGCCAATGGTGGGGATCAGATAGTTGTGCAGGTTCTCGGTCTGGCCGGGCAGGTATTCTTCCATCAAGGCAAGGCCCAGACCTTGAGCGATGCCCCCTTCAATCTGCCCTTCGGCAAGTTGCGGATTGATCGCGCGGCCCACGTCATGGGCGGCGATAATGTGGCGGACGCGGGTGGTGCCCAGTTTCATGTCGACCTCTACCTCGGCCAGTTGCGCGCCGTAGCCGTATTGCGCGTAAGGCGTCCCCTGACCATTGGCATCCAGTGTGGTGGTCGGCGGGTCATAGGTTTCTTCGACGCAAATGACGTAGCCATGCGCGTCTTTCGCAAGGTCTTGCAACGCGACAGTGCGGCTCTCATTGCCGTGCGTGACCGTCAGTGCGCCATCTGCCGCGATGATCTCATCGGCATCGCTCAGATTGGTCTGGCGCAGGATCGCGGCCTTGAGCGCAGCGCCTGCCGCCAGTGCGGCGCGGCCGGTGATAAAGGTCTGGCGGGATGCGGATGTCTTGCCACAATCAGGCGTGCGGCCGGTGTCCGGACCGACCAGTTCAATCGCGTCAATCGCCATGCAAAGGGCATCTGCGGCTATCTGCGTGATCACGGTGTTCGAACCTTGCCCGATATCTGTCGCCCCTTGGTGCAGCATCACGCGCCCCTCTGCGGTGATGCCAAAACGGATCGTTGAGGGGTTCGGCAGCGCAGTATTTCCGCAACCGTACCAACACGATGCGATGCCGATGCCGCGTTTGAGGCTGTCGGAACCGGCGTTGAACGTGTCTACTTCGGCGATCAACCGATCCCAATGGGGCTGCAACGCCTCAAGGCATTCCACCATCCCAACGGCTTGCAAGGTCTGCCCTGACGGTGTCTTGTCCCCGTCGCGCAGCGCATTGAGATGACGAAAGGCAAGCCTGTCTATGCCACATTTCTCGGCCAGTTCATCATAAAGGGTTTCTTGCATGAT
>JAFMHE010000058.1 GCA_017854675.1 Paracoccaceae bacterium
ATGGCATTGGCCCTGAAATCATCGCGCCGACGGTCAATATCCTCGCGGGCTTGGCCCAGCGCGCAACCGGCTATGATCTGTCGTTCGAAAACGCCGCAGCGGGTGCAGCGCATTACGCCAAGACAGGCCAATCGCTTCCAGATGCGTCGATGCAGATTGCCCGGAACGCCGATGCAATCTTGTTGTCTGCGATGGGCTTGCCGAATGTGCGTTACGCGGATGGCACGGAAATCTCGCCACAAATCGACTTGCGCAAGGCGTTGACGCTGTTCGCAGGCGTCCGTCCCGTCACGGTGCGGGCAGGCCAGCACAGCCCGCTCAAGATACCCGACGGGCGCGAGATTGATTTCGTGCTGATCCGTGAAAGCACCGAAGGGTTGTTTCACACCCAAGGGCGCGGCGAAGTGACCAAAGACGAGGCCCGCGAAACGCTGCTGATCACACGCGATATTTCGGAAAAGCTGTTCCGCTTTGCCTTTGACCTTGCTGCGACGCGCAAGGCAAGCGGGCGCAGCAGGGGCCACGTCACCTGCGTCGACAAGGCCAACGTGTTTCGCGCCTTTGCCTTTTTCCGCGGAATTTTCGATGAAGAAGCGGCGCGGCGTCCCGATCTGACAGCGGATCACGCCTATGTTGACGCGACCGCGCTGTGGATGGTGCAAAAGCCGTGGGATTTTGACGTGCTGGTGACCGAGAACATGTTCGGTGACATCCTTTCTGATCTTGGCGCAGGACTGATGGGGGGACTTGGGCTGGCACCCTCTGCGGATATCGGGCTGGATCATGCGGTGTTTCAACCCTGCCATGGCTCCGCGCCCGACATCGCGGGGCAAGGGACGGCGAACCCCTTTGCGATGCTTTTGTCTGCTGCGATGATGCTGGAGTGGCTGGGCCACAAGCACGACAATCCCGGCATGCTGGCCGATGGCGGCAAGTTACGCGGTGCCGTTGAAACCGCGATCGCCAAGGGACAGGTTCTGACCCGCGATCTGGGCGGCACCGCAGGGACGCAGGACGTGGCGGACGCGGTCACTGACGCCCTCGGCACCCCATGACATCGCTGCGCGTTACCTGTCTTGGCGCGGGATATTTCGCGCAGTTCCACTATGACAGTTGGGCGCGCATGGACCGCGTCCAGCGTGTCGGGGCTTGCGATCTGGATCTGGGCAAAGCGCGCTCCACCGGCTTGCCCGCCTTTGATGGGCTTGAGACAATGCTGGCGCAGACAACGCCTGATGTGCTGGATATCATCCTGCCGCCCCCTGCCCACGCACAAGCAATCCGCACCGCGCTGGACGCCGGTATCAAAACGATCATCTGCCAGAAACCGTTTTGCACGAACCTACAGGAGGCTCAGGAAATGGCGGCGCTCGCGGCCCAAAACGGCGCCCAGGTCATCGTGCATGAGAATTTCCGCTTTCAGCCGTGGTATCGCAGTCTCAAGCGCGCATTGGATGATGATGCCATCGGCAAACTGCATCAAGTGACTTTCCGTTTGCGCCCCGGTGACGGGCAAGGGCCAGATGCCTATCTGGACCGCCAGCCCTATTTCCAGACGATGAAACGGTTTTTGGTGCATGAAACCGCCGTGCACTGGATCGACACCTTCCGGTATCTTCTGGGCAATCCATCGGCGGTCTATGCTGACCTGCGGCGCGTCAATCCGGTGATCGCGGGCGAAGACGCGGGCTATATCCTGTTTGATCATCCGAATGGTGTCCGCGCGCTTTTTGACGGCAACCGGTCTTTGGACCATGCCGCCGACAACCACCGGCGCACGATGGGCGAGATGCTGGTTGAGGGGGCAAGCGGTACGATCCAACTGCGCGGCGACGGATCGTTGTGGCAGCGCAGGTTTCGGGCACGTGATGAGGTTTGTTTGAAACCCGCAGACACATGGGACGGATTTGGCGGCGACTGCGTGCACGCACTGCAATCGCATGTCGTTGCCGGTTTGCTGGATGGGACAGCGTTTGAAAATACGGCGCAGGAATACCTACGCGTGATCAATATCGAAGAGGCCGTTTACCGTTCTGCCACTGAGGCGCGCAAGATCACTTTGGGGGCGACATGAACCCGTCCAACACAAAGCCCTTGTCCAATACCCAGCGCGCCCTGCAAGAACTGCGGCGCATGATCTTTACCGGTGAGTTGTCCGCAGGGTCCGACCATCTGCAAACCGAACTTGCCGATCAACTGGGGATGTCGCGCACCCCTGTCAGAGAGGCCGCGCTGATCCTGGATCGTCAGGGGCTGGTCGCCTTGCGGCCCCGCAAGGGTGTTCGGATATTACCGGTCTCGCCCGAGGATATGAGCGAGATTTACGATATCCTGACAGAGTTGGAGAGCCTTGCCGCCCGTGATGCTGCGCACCGCGATCTAACCGAAACCGACCTCGCGCCGATGGGTGACGCCATCGACCGGATGGAAGATGCCTTGGCGCATCACGCGCTTGAGGATTGGGCGCTGGCAGATGATCAGTTCCACGCAGAACTGGTGCGGCTGGGCGGCAACAGGCGCGTGCGCATGATCGTTGGCATGATGTCAGATCAGGTGCGCCGTGCGCGCACCGTCACGCTTTACATGCGACCCCTGCCCACCCGGTCAAACAGGGACCACAGCGATGTTCTGGACGCGATCCGCGTTGGCGATGGCAATCGCGCTGCATCCATACACCGCGCGCACCGTCAACACGCCAAGCAGGTGATCATCGACCTTCTGGAACAACACCGGCTGCACTGCATCTAGCAACTGGCCCCCTTGTGTTTGTTGCGCCCTGCCCGCAGGCTGCTTGCAAAAACCCCCACGCAAAGGACAACCCCAATGACCCTTCCCAAAACGATGCGCGCGATGGTGACAATGGGGCATGGCGGTATGGACCAGATGGTCCTACACACAGATTGGCCTGTGCCCGTTCCCGCCGCCGGTGAAGTTCTGGTCAAGGTCAAAGCCTGCGGAATGAACAACACCGACGTCAACACAAGGGTCGGTTGGTATTCCAAGGCCGTGACCGCCGCCACCATCAGCGATGGCTACGCGACCGTCGATGACGAAGACCCGACATGGGGGGCGGCACCCATTTCCTTTCCCCGCATTCAAGGCGCTGACGTGTGCGGAGAAATTGTCGCGCTGGGCGCAGGCGTTGATGTGGCCCGCATGGGGCAGCGGATTATTTCAGACAATTGGCTGCGCGATCCCGATGACCCCGGCGACATCAATAAAACGGGCTACTTCGGATCAGAACGCGACGGCGGGTTTGCTGAATACACGACGATGCCAGCGGTCAATGCGGTTCCGGTGAATTCTGATCTGTCAGATGCAGAACTCGCCACCTTTAGCTGCTCTTATTCCACCGCCGAGGGGATGTTGACGCGCGCGCAGGCGGGAACGGATGACACGGTGCTGGTGCCGGGGGCCTCGGGTGGTGTGGGCGGTGCGCTGGTGCAACTGGCAAAACGGCGCGGTGCGCGGGTCATCGCAATGGCGTCCGAGGCAAAGCATACCGAGGTTGCGAAACTGGGCCCGAACCGGATCATTCCACGCGCGCCGGACAACCTGCGCGCCCTGCTAGCCGACGAAAAGATCACGGTCGTTGCCGATGTTGTCGGGGGTGCGAATTGGCCCACTCTGATCGACATTATTGAACGTGGTGGCCGCTATACATGTTCAGGTGCGATTGCGGGTCCAATGGTCGAACTGGACCTGCGGACGTTCTACTTGCGTGACCTGACGTTTACCGGATCAACCGTGATTCCCCCGCAAGTGACCGCTAATCTTGTGCGCTATATCGAGGCAGGAGAGATCAAACCGGCGCTGGCAGCCACCTATCCTCTGGAAGACCTGCACGAAGGCCAGCGCGTTTTCACCCTGAAACAGCATACGGGGAACATTGTTGTGGTCCCCTAGGCCCGAAAACACCTTGAATGATCGCATTTGCTGCAAAAATACCCATCGTATACCAATGTATACTGTCGACGCGGCTCTTTCTTCCCGCTATGGAACGGGCAAGTCACTCAAATGAGGTTTACTATGTCAGATATCATCTACACCAAGGTAGACGAAGCGCCTGAACTGGCGTCCGCATCGTTCCTGCCGATCATCCAGAAATTTGCCGCTGCCGCCGGTGTGTCCGTCGGCACCAAAGACATCAGCCTTGCAGGCCGTATCCTTGCCACCTTTCCCGAACACCTGACCGAGGATCAGCGCCAGTCTGATGATCTGGCCGAATTGGGCGAACTGGTCAAAACACCGGACGCGAATGTGATCAAGCTGCCGAACATCTCGGCCTCTGTGCCGCAGTTGGTTGCCGCCGTCAAAGAACTGCAATCCCAAGGGTACGCCCTGCCCGATTACCCCGAAACGCCCACCACCGACGAAGAGCGCGCCGTGCGTCTCAAGTATGACGGCCTGAAAGGATCGGCTGTGAACCCGGTTCTGCGCGAAGGCAACTCTGACCGCCGCGCGGCCAAAGCGGTCAAAAGCTTTGCCCAGAAGAACCCGCACCGCATGGGCGACTGGTCCGCTGACAGCAAGACCCGCGTCGCGGCCATGTCAGGCGGCGACTTCTTTTCCAACGAAGTGTCTGTGACGCTGGACAAAGAAACGAAGGTCATGATCGTCTTGGACATCAACGGACGCCAGAACTTGCTTAAGGAAGGGATCACATATCCTGCGGGCACCGTTGTTGACGCCACGTTCATGAGCGCCAAGGCGCTTGATGCATTCCTAGCTGACGAGATCGAAAAGACCAAAGCCGAAGGCACATTGTTTTCGCTGCACATGAAGGCCACGATGATGAAGGTCTCTGACCCGATCATCTTTGGCCATGCGGTAAAGGCGTTTCTTGCACCTGTGTTTGAAAAGCACGGCGCGGCGATGGCTGAACTGGGTGTGAACCCGAACTCCGGTCTGGGCGATCTGCTGGCGCGCGTCAAAGACGATGCAGCGATCATGGCCGATATCGACGCCTGCATGGCATCGCGCCCACCGCTTTATATGGTGGATTCAGACAAGGGCATCACCAACCTGCATGTGCCGTCTGACGTGATTATTGATGCCTCCATGCCCGCACTTATCCGTGCAGGCGGCAAGGGCTGGGGCCCGGATGGCACCGAATCTGATGCCAACTGCGTGATCCCGGACAATTCTTACGCGCCGGTTTATGACGAGACGATCAAGTTCTTTAAAGAGAACGGCAAGCTGAACCCGGCGACCGCAGGCACCGTGCAAAACGTCGGCTTGATGGCGCAAAAGGCCGAAGAATACGGCTCTCACCCCACCACGTTTGAAATCCACAAGGCAGGCACGGTCAAGATGCTGCTGGAGGATGGCACCGTCTTGCATGAGCATAAGGTCGAAGTGGGCGACATCTGGCGCTCCGCGTCAGCGCGCAAAGCACCGATTGAAGACTGGGTGAACCTTGCCATCGCGCGCCAGAAGGCCGAAGGCTGCGAGGCGATTTTCTGGCTGGACGAAAACCGTGCCCATGACGCCCAACTGATCGCCTATGTAAAGCCGATCCTCGAAGCGCAAGGCGTTGCGGACAAATTCAAAATCATGGCGCCCCGCGAAGCGACGCGTGCCTCGCTTGAGACGATCACCGCAGGCAAAAACAGCATCGCGATCACCGGCAACGTGCTGCGCGATTACCTGACCGATCTGTTCCCGATCCTCGAATTGGCCACATCGGCCAAGATGTTGTCCATCGTCAAGCTGATGAACAGTGGTGGCCTGTTTGAAACGGGTGCGGGCGGCTCTGCCCCCAAACACGTTCAGCAGTTGGTCGAGGAAAACCACCTGCGCTGGGACAGCCTTGGCGAATTCTGCGCATTGGGCGAAAGCCTGACGTTCCTTGCCGATGCAAAGAACAACGAAAAGGCCCGCGTTCTGGGTCAAGCGGTTGATGCGGCAACCCAGGGTATTCTGGATCACGGCCATTCACCGTCACGCAAAGTCGGAGAGCCGGACAACCGCGACAGCCACTATTGGTTTGCGCGCTACTGGGCAGAAGCCTTGGCCAGCCAGAACAGTGACGCGGAACTTGCAGCATACTTTGCACCCGTCGCAGAAGCCTTGCGCACCAGCGAAGCCAAGATCATCGCAGAACTGGCAGCAGCACAAGGCGCCCCTGCTGATCTGGGTGGATACTACCACACAGATGCCGCAAAGACCGACGCAGTCATGCGTGCATCTGCAACGTTGAACGCAATCATCGGCTAAATTCTAAAGCAGTGATTGGGCCGCTCATGTCCTACATGGGCGGCCTAGTTTTTTCAAACACCCTCGTCACCTGTCGCAGCGCGGCAAAACAATTGGGCATCTACATATACGCGCACACCACGTATAACTTTCAGATGCCTAGTATTCAGCCGTTCCAAGCGGGTCTGCCAACAATTGAGGCATCGCGCCGCTGATTTGTAACGCAGAAATGCAGACTCAGTATCAGCCTGCCTTCAGACCGACTAATCCACGGCTATGACACGTGATCTCCGCATACTCGTCGTAGAGGCCGACCCAGAAAAAGCGCAACACATCATTGATGCGCTGATTGAAGCGGGCTGGCAGGTTGTGCATGCCATCACACAGGTTTCAGGGCTTGAGCGGTCGATAAAAGAGCACGACCCCGATATTGTACTGATCGACATGGAAAACCCTGATCGCGACACGCTGGAACATATCAGCGCTGTGTCCGATACAAAATCACGCACCGTCGCGATGTTTGTGGATCAAACGGATCACGACCTGACGCAGGCCGCAATGGCCGCTGGTGTAAGCGCCTATGTCGTTGATGGTTTGCAGATGAACCGGATCAAACCCGTGCTTGAAACCGCAATCGCCCGGTTTCAGGTGATGCGAAAAATGCGCTCTGAACTGGATGCGGCCAAACAGGCGTTGGAGGACCGCAAAACCATTGACCGTGCCAAAGGCATCCTGATGCGACAACGCGGCATGTCCGAAGATGCCGCCTACAAACTGTTGCGCAAAACCGCGATGGATCAGGGGCGGCGTGTAATTGATGTGGCACACGCACTGGTCACCGCAGCGGATCTGCTGACGTGAGCCATCAGGTCCTGAATTGCGGCTATGTGCCTTTGGTGGATTGCGCCCCGCTGATCATCGCCAAAGAGCTTGGGTTCGCCGACGAAGAAGGGCTTGACCTGAACCTTGTCCGCCAACCGTCGTGGTCTGCATTGCGCGATATGCTGGCGCTTGGGCATTTGGATGCGGCACAGATGTTGTCGCCTATGCCCGTGGCAATGTCTCTGGGGATGGGTGGCCTGACAGCACAGATTGATTGCCTGATGATCCTGTCGGTAAATGGCACCGTCTTTGGCGCGTCAAACGCTTTGGCTGCCGAATTGGGGCCCTTACGCTTTGGCGATGCACGCGCGATTCTGACAGCCTTGGGCGCGCGCGGACCCGTCCGCATCGGCGTTCCGTTTCCCTATTCGATGCACCGCTTGTTATTGTCCTATTGGACCGCGACACAGCCAGACCTGAACGCCGAGATTGTCACTGTCCCGCCGACCCGCATGGCCGATGCCGTGTCCCAAGGTCACGTCGATGCCTTTTGGGTTGGTGAGCCTTGGGGCAGCGCAATCGTGCAACGCGGTGTCGGAAAAATCCTTATGGCCGGTCGGGATGTCTGGGCTTTTGCACCTGAAAAGGTGCTTGCCGCGCGCCATGAGTGGGTCGCCCAGAACCCGCAGGCAACGCGGAAACTGATGCGCGCGATATACCATGCGGCGAAATGGCTGGATGCTGACAGCAACAGACCCCTCGCCATCGAGATTTTGGGGCGCAGCGAACACCTGAACCTTGCGCATGAGGTTATCGACCCTGCGGTAACTGGCTATCTGACCCCGGCTCCGGGTGCACGGCCCCTGCAAATTAACAATTTTTTAATATTTCATGCGTATGCTGCCCAATTCCCGTGGCGCAGTCAGGCCGCATGGATTGCCGCGCAGCTTGGGGCGCGCGACGCAGATATCAAAACCGCGATGCAGTGTTTCAGGTCTGATCTATACCGCGACAACCTCGGCCCGCTTGGCGCAGAACTGCCCGGCGCATCCGAAAGAATCGAGGGTGAGATGCACGAAGCGACCGAAGTTGCGGGGTCGCGGGGCCCGATGATTCTTGCGCGTGATGCATTCTTTGACGGCACAACCTTCGATTTTACGCAAGAATCTGATCAATAATCGGGCAGTTTTCTGCAACGCCGCGAAATCAAATGCGGCAGTGCAGAAAAAACTTGAAGGCACCGCATGGCCACGTAATCCTAAGTCCAAGACAGGGCATTGTCGCCCAACCCTCTGCTTGCCAACGAAGGCACGCAGTTTCCAAGAGCAAAGCCGCTCGTAAAAGACACGGATCTCCTCCCCCGTGTCAATTACGTGCGGCTTTTTTCGTTTTCGCTGGCTCTGCCGGCCCAGACACAGGAATTTGAGATGAAAAGAACACTCCCCATCGTCGCCTTGGCCGCCAGCCTTTTGGGGTCCACGGCATATGCGCAATTGCTGGACCTGGAAAAGGACGAACTGACGTTCGGCTTTATCAAGCTAACGGATATGGCGCCCTTGGCCGTTGCCTATGAGAACGGCTATTTCGAGGACGAAGGCCTGTTTGTCACGCTTGAGGCGCAAGCCAACTGGAAGGTGCTGCTTGACGGTGTCATCGACGGTCAGCTTGATGGCGCACATATGCTGGCCGGTCAGCCGCTTGCCGCGACCATCGGCTACGGCACAGAAGCGCACATCATCACCCCGTTTTCTATGGACCTGAACGGAAACGCGATCACCGTTTCCAATGAAATCTGGGACCAGATGAAACCGAACATTCCTACAATGGCGGATGGCCGCCCACAGCATCCAATCAGCGCCAGCGCGCTGGCACCGGTGGTCGAGAGCTACAAAGATCAAGGCATCCGCTTTAACATGGGCATGGTTTTCCCTGTCTCAACCCACAACTATGAACTGCGCTACTGGCTTGCAGCGGGCGGTCTTCAGCCGGGATATTACTCTCCGCAAGATATCTCAGGCCAGATCGGTGCAGATGTCTTTTTGTCCGTGACCCCGCCCCCGCAAATGCCTGCCACGATGGAAGCAGGCACGATTTTTGGGTATTGCGTGGGCGAGCCTTGGAACCAGCAAGCGGTGTTCAAGGGCATCGGCGTGCCCGTTATCACAGATTACCAACTGTGGAAAAACAACCCCGAGAAGGTATTTGGCATCTCCAAAGAGTTTGCCGACGAGAACCCCAATACAACGCTCGCTTTGACCAAGGCGTTGATCCGCGCCGCCATCTGGCTGGATGAAAACGACAACGCCAACCGCCCCGAGGCCGTCGAAATTTTGGCGCGTTCCGAGTATGTTGGCGCGGATTACGAAGTGATCGCGAACTCAATGACTGGCACGTTCGAGTTTGAAAAAGGCGACAAGCGCGAGATCCCTGATTTCAACGTCTTCTTCCGCTACAACGCGACCTACCCCTATTATTCTGACGCGATTTGGTACCTCACGCAGATGCGTCGCTGGGGCCAGATTGCCGAGCCTAAGACCGATGAATGGTTCATGGACACCGCCAAGAAAGTGTACCGCCCCGACATCTATCTGCAAGCCGCACGGATGCTGGTGGATGAGGGCATGGCCGCTGAGGCAGATTTCCCTTGGGACACAGACGGCTTCAAGGATCCAACGCCTGCCGCGGATATCATTGACGGCATTCCCTACGACGGGCGCGCACCAAACGCCTATCTGGAAAGCCTGCCAATCGGTCTGAAAGGTGAGCAGATCATCGTGGACAGCAAAATTCAGGGCTGACCCCAGATGCGCCCCGTTGGCTTACTTTTGCTGCGGCGCGGCGTACTTGAGCGCTTAAAAATCAGGCACGCCGCACCGCAGAAAGTGAACGGGGCGTTAATTGTCACAAACTGTGCACACGGCGTGCACCACCCGTACACCGCCGCAGCGCAGCAAAAATACGCCGACCACATCCGATCCAGTACCCAGAGAGGCACGACATGACCGCCATTGACCCATCCGAGTTGGAGACCGCAGCGCGCGAAGCCCGCCGCGCGCGCCTTTTTACCCGCATCAACAAAGCTGACAATTGGTTTCAGGTGCTGGGGTTGGCGTGGCTGACGCCGATCCTCAAGGCGGCAGCGGGCGACAACCCACGCGCGCAGGTCGGTGAAATCTGGCGTCTGTTGGGCGTGCCCCTGCTTGCCATCGGAATTTTCCTGGTGGCATGGGGCGTGCTGGCCCCCAAGGTACAAACATCGCTGGGTGCGGTCCCCGGCCCTGCGCAGGTTTGGGAGCAGGCAGTCGCCTTGAACGCCGACGCGATCCGCGAACGTGAAAAGGAGGCTGCGTTCTACCAGCGTCAGGATGTGCGCAACGACAAGCTGGTTGCGGACGGCAAGGCCGATCAGGTCAAAGAGCGCGCCTATACCGGCAAGCCCACATATTATGCGCAAATCTGGACCTCGGTCAAAACCGTGTTCTTTGGCTTTCTGATTGCCTCGATCATCGCCATTCCGCTTGGCATTATGGCGGGGCTGTCGAAAACTGCAAATGCGGCACTGAACCCGCTGATCCAGATTTTCAAACCTGTGTCGCCGCTCGCGTGGTTGCCCATCGTCACCATGATCGTGTCGGCAGTCTATGCCAGCAATGATGGGATGTTTTCCAAGTCGTTCCTGATTTCTGCCATCACGGTGACTTTGTGTTCTCTTTGGCCCACGCTGATCAACACGGCCCTTGGTGTCAGCAGCATCGACAAGGATCTGGTCAGTGTCAGCCGGGTGCTGAAAATGAACACATGGACCAAGATCACGAAACTGGTCCTGCCTTCTGCCCTGCCGTTGATCTTTACCGGGTTGCGTCTGTCTTTGGGTGTCGGCTGGATGGTGTTGATTGCCGCTGAAATGCTGGCGCAGAACCCCGGTCTGGGAAAATTCGTCTGGGATGAATTCCAGAATGGATCGTCGCAATCGCTGGCCAAGATCATGGTGGCCGTCTTTACCATCGGGATCATCGGGTTCCTGTTGGACCGTGTGATGTATGCGTTGCAGTCCATGTTCACCTTTTCGGCAAACCGGTGAGCGGCATGAGCATTCTTTCCTTCAAAAACGTATGCAAAGGCTTCGGCGTGGGCACCCACCGCGCCGAGGTTCTCAAGAACATCACTTTAGATGTCGAGGAAGGCGAGTTTCTTGCCATCCTCGGTTTCTCAGGCACCGGCAAGTCAACGCTGATGAACATGGTTGCCGGGCTGGAATTGCCTGACAGCGGCACGCTGACCTACCGCGGCGCCCCGATCACCGAACCGGGGCCAGAGCGTGGTTTGATTTTTCAAAGCTATTCGCTGATGCCGTGGTTGACCGTTGGTGGCAACGTTGGTCTGGCGGTTGATGCGGTCTTTCCCAAGCTCAGCAAGCCAGAGCGGCAAGCCAAGATTGATCATTACGTTTCGATGGTCGGCCTGTCGCACGCAACATCGCGACGTCCGGCGGAATTGTCGGGGGGCATGCGTCAGCGCGTTGCGGTTGCGCGTGCGCTGGCGATGAACCCCGAGATGCTGCTGCTGGATGAACCGCTGTCCGCGCTGGATGCGCTGACCCGCGCCAACCTCGCTGACGAAATTCTGGAGATTTGGGAGCAGGACAAGAAGACCTGCATTCTGATCACCAATGACGTGGACGAGGCGATCTTGCTGGCGGACCGTATTGTACCGCTGAACCCCGATGGCACCTTGGCTGAACCTATCACAGTGAACATCCCGCGTCCCCGCGACCGGATTGCCATGAACAACGATCCGACGTTCAAGAAGCTGCGCGTTCAGGTGACGAATTATCTGATGGATGTCGGCATCAAGGCCAAGGTCGAAGAGACCAAGAAGCTGCCGAATGTGACCCCAATCCACGGGGTGCCGTCAGCCGTCGTGCAAGCGCAGGAGGGATTGATCGAGAACCGCTTTGTGGATTTCTCGCAGCTTCACAAGGTATATCCGACGCCCAAAGGCCCCCTGACCGTAGTTGAGGATTTTGATCTGAAAATCGACAAGGGGGAGTTTATTTCCCTGATCGGGCATTCGGGGTGTGGAAAATCCACGGTTTTGACGATGGCCGCCGGTTTGAACGCAATCTCGCATGGGGCGATCAAGCTGGACGGGCGTCACGTCGAAGGGGCGGACCCGGAGCGGGCGGTTGTGTTTCAGTCGCCCAACCTTTTTCCATGGCTCACCGCCAAAGAGAATGTCGCGATTGGTGTGGACAAGGTCTATCCCAAGGCAAGTCAGGCAGAGCGCCTTGATGTTGTTGAATATTATCTGGAGCGCGTTGGTCTGGCCGACAGTATGGACAAGGGTGCGGCGTCCCTGTCCAACGGGATGAAGCAGCGGGTTGGGATTGCGCGTGCCTTTGCCCTGTCGCCGAAACTGCTGCTGTTGGATGAACCGTTTGGCATGCTTGACAGTCTCACCCGTTGGGAACTGCAAGAGGTGTTGATGGAAGTCTGGTCGCGCACCAAAGTCACCGCGATTTGCGTCACCCATGATGTGGACGAGGCGATTTTGTTGGCGGACCGTGTCGTAATGATGACCAACGGGCCGCGTGCAACAATCGGCAAGATAACGGATGTGAAATTGCCGCGTCCCCGCACCCGCAAGGCGTTGCTGGAGCATCCTGATTACTATGCCTACCGGCAAGAGGTGCTTGATTTCCTTGAGGAATACGAGCACGGCGCATCGCCGAAATCCAAACCCAAAAACATTGCGGCGGAGTGAACAGATGAAACAGAACCTGATCATCATCGGCGCCGGCATGGCAACCGGCCGCGCGCTTGAGACCTTGTTGGACGCAGATCCGGACGGTTGGAACGTGACGCTGTTCAATGCGGAGCCACGCGGGAACTACAATCGTATCATGCTGTCGCCGGTACTGGCGGGCGACAAGACCTATGCCGAGATCGAGACCCATTCAACCCAATGGTATGCGCAGAATGGTGTGACCTGTCGCTTTGGCGAAAAAGTGGCCGCAATCGACAGGGCTGCGAAAACGGTCACCGCCCAGAATGGTGATGTGTTGCGCTACGACAAGCTGATGCTTGGCACGGGATCGACCCCCTTTATGATCCCCTTGCCCGGTCACGATCTGGAAGGCGTCATTGCCTACCGCGATCTGGAAGACACGCAGCGGATGATGGACCTTGGGCCGCAGAACAAATGCGTCGTTATCGGTGGCGGCCTGTTGGGGCTTGAGGCTGCGGCGGGCATGGCTGCACGCGGCGTCGATGTCACGGTGGTGCACATCATGGGCCATCTGATGGAACGGCAGTTGGATGAGGCCGCCGGATACCTGTTGCGCCGCGCGCTGGTGGACAAGGGGATCACGGTCAAATGTTCGGCCAACTCAAAGGAAATCCTGGGTGTAGATGGTCACGTGCGCGCCTTGTTGCTGGATGATGGCACGGAATTGCCCTGCGACCTGCTGGTGATGGCTGTGGGCATCCGGCCCAATGTAACACTGGCGCAAGAGGCCGGATTGGCCGTCGGGCGCGGCATTCATGTGGATGATCAGATGGTCACATCGGACGCGGATGTTCTGGCAGTCGGGGAATGTGTCGAACACAACGGTGCGGTCTTTGGGCTTGTTGCGCCGCTGTATGATCAGGCAAAAGTTGCCGCCAGAACGCTGTTGGGTGAGGCAGACGCGTTCAAACAAAAAGAGCTGTCGACCAAGTTGAAGGTCACAGGATGCGATTTGTTCAGCGCGGGCGATTTTGCAGATGGCGAGGGGCGCGAGGATATCGTGTTCCGCGATCCCGCGCGCGGGGTCTACCGGCGTCTGGTCATTGAAAACAGCGCAATCATCGGTGCTGTGATGTACGGCGACACCGGCGACAGCAATTGGTTCTTTGGCCTGATCCGCGACAAGACCGACATCACCGACATGCGCGACACGCTGATTTTCGGACCGGCCTATCAGGGGGGCACCCCCCAGGACCCGTTGGCAGCCGTTGCAGCCTTACCGCGTGATGCGGAAATCTGTGGCTGTAACGGCATTTGCAAAGGTCAGATTGAGGATGCGATTGCAGCGGGTGCGGGTGATCTGGCCGCAATAAAGGCGACGACCAAAGCGTCGGCGTCCTGTGGCACCTGCACCGGTTTGGTGGAGCAGGTTTTGGCCGTCACGCTGGGCGATGATTTTGTCCTGCCCGCCGCTGCATCCATCTGTGCCTGCACGGATATGACGCACGAAGATGTGCGCCGCATGATCAAGTCGCAAAAACTGATGTCGATGCCGGCCGTCTGGCAGGAATGCGGGTGGAAGACGTCTTGCGGGTGTCATGTTTGCCGCCCCGCGTTGAACTTTTACTTGTTGGCAGATTGGCCGCTGGATTATGCCGATGATCCGCAAAGCCGGTTCATCAACGAACGCAAACACGCCAACATCCAGAAGGACGGCACATTCAGTGTTGTGCCGCGCATGTGGGGCGGGATCACAACCCCAGATGAGCTGCGTGCGATTGCCGATGCTGCTGACAAGTTCGCCGTGCCGACGGTCAAGGTGACGGGCGGCCAGCGCATCGACCTGTTGGGCGTCAAGGGAGAGGACTTGCCCGCGATCTGGGCTGATCTGAATGCCGCTGGAATGGTGTCTGGGCATGCCTATTCCAAAGGATTGCGGACCGTGAAGACCTGCGTTGGCACCGATCATTGCCGGTTCGGCACACAAGACAGTACCGGTCTGGGGATCAAACTGGAAAAGACACTGTGGGGTCATGGACGCCACATAAGCTGAAGCTGGGTGTGTCGGGTTGCCCGCGCAATTGCGCTGAGGCGACGTGCAAGGACATCGGTGTTGTTTGCGTCGACAGCGGGTACCAGATTTCTATCGGTGGTGCGGCGGGCATGGATGTGCGCGAGACCGAATTGTTGGTGCAGGTCGCAACCGAGGCCGAAGTCATCGACGTGATCAAGGCAGTCACGCAGCTTTACCGTGAAAACGCGCGTTATCTGGATCGCATCTATAAATGGATGAACAAGGTCGGCCTTGACTGGATCAAGGAACGTGTCGTGGATGATCTGGCCGAACGCACGGCCCTTGTGGCACGTTTCGAAGTTAGTCAGGACATCTACCGCCACGACCCGTGGGCGGAACATGCAGCCAAGCAAGCACAAAGCTACCGGCCGGTTGCTGATCTGGCACTGGAGGCCGCAGAATGAGCGACTGGATTGATATTGCGGCCCTTTCCGACATTCCGCGACGCGGTGCGCGTGTTGTGAAAACCCACCTTGGCTGTGTCGCGGTCTTTCGCACGGGTGCGGACGACGTTTTCGCGCTCAACAATGCCTGTCCGCACAAGGGCGGCCCCCTGTCCGAAGGGATCGTGCATGGAAACGCAGTGACCTGCCCCCTGCACAATTGGGTGATATCGCTGGAGACAGGTCAAGCACAGGGTGCCGACGAAGGTCAGGTCGCGACATACCCGGCGCAGGTGAAAGAAGGGCGTATCTTGCTGGACAAGAGCGTTCTTGTGAGCCGGACGCCGGCATGACCCTGACGCGTACAACCTGCCCCTATTGTGGCGTCGGATGTGGTATTCTGGCCAGTGCGGATGGAAGCGTTAAGGGCGACCCTGATCACCCGGCCAACTTTGGGCGGCTATGCTCAAAAGGATCGGCCTTGGGTGAAACGATTGATCTGCACGGGCGGCTGTTGCAGCCAAAGATTGCCGGTCAGGACAGCGATTGGGATACGGCGCTGGATCTGGTTGCGGACAGCTTTGCCAAAGCCGTTGCCGAACACGGCCCCGACAGCGTTGCATTTTATGTGTCGGGCCAGTTGCTGACCGAAGATTATTATGTCGCCAACAAACTGATGAAAGGGTTCATCGGCTCTGCCAATATCGACACCAATTCACGGCTGTGCATGGCGTCGTCGGTTGCGGGTCACAAGCGGGCGTTTGGAACCGACACTGTGCCGGGCACCTATAGTGATCTGGAAGAGGCGGATCTGATCGTGCTGGTGGGATCAAACCTCGCGTGGTGCCATCCGGTGCTATACCAGCGGATTGCAGCTGCGAAAGAAACGCGTCCCGGTCTGCGCGTTGTCAATATTGATCCGCGCAGAACCGCCACAAGTGAACTTGCCGATCTGCATCTGGGCATCAAACCGGATGGTGATATCGCCCTTTTCAACGGCTTGCTGGCGCATCTGGCAGACAGCGGCGCGATTGATCAAAGTTATGTCGGACGTCATGTAAACGGATTGGAGGGTGCGGTTGCCGCAGCGCGTGGGACCGATCCACTGCAATCAGGGTTAAACGCCGCCGAACTGACTGCGTTCTATGAGATGTGGGCGCGCACCGACAAGGTTGTGACGGTGTATTCTCAGGGGGTAAACCAGTCGCGATGTGGCACGGACAAAGTCGGTGCGATCCTGAACTGTCATCTTGCGACGGGGCGTATTGGCAAACCGGGATGTGGCCCGTTCTCTGCCACCGGACAGCCTAACGCGATGGGCGGGCGGGAAGTCGGCGGTCTGGCCAACATGCTGGCCAATCACCTTGATATCGAGAATGGCGCGCACAGAGAAACGGTGCAACAGTTCTGGAACAGTCCAACCATCTGCACCGCGCCGGGCCTGAAAGCCGTGGACCTGTTCGAGGCCTGCGCGCAGGGCAAAATCAAGGCGCTGTGGGTTATGTCGACCAATCCCGCGGCGTCGATGCCAGATGCAGATGCGGTGGCTGCTGCGATTGCAAATGTGCCCTTTGTCGCGGTCTCTGACATTATGGCGCGCACGGACACAGGCGATTTGGCGGATGTGCTGTTGCCCGCAACCGGTTGGGGCGAAAAGAACGGTACTGTCACCAATTCAGAGCGCCGCATATCGCGGCAACGTGCGTTTTTGCCGACACCCGGTGGCGCAAGGCCGGATTGGCAGATCATCTGTGATGTGGCAAAGCGCATGGGATATGCCGATGCTTTTGCATTCGAGACGCCCGCTGACATCTTTGCCGAATACATCGCGTTGGACGCGGCGGCACGACCGCATGCGCGCGATCTGGATCTGAGCGTTTTTGCAGGTGTGGATTATGCCGAT
>JAFMHE010000059.1 GCA_017854675.1 Paracoccaceae bacterium
TTGATCGAACCTTATTAGAACGCCCAGAACGGGTGGCGCATCACGCAACCCGTTTTTGCTTTGCGTTTTCGATCAGCCATTGATCGGGGGCGCATCATAGGTGATCTCACCAACTTGTTCCAGAATCACATCGCCTTCTTCGGCGCTGACACCTTCTGTGTCGGCGGATGCACTAAAGACCAGAGGCGTTTCATTGGACAAGAGCAGGGTAAATGTTCCATCAATCGGAATTTGCCCGGACGTCCATGTTTCCTCGGGGCCTTCAACGACATGCACGCCACTGCTTGAGTTCACAAAGATCAGACGGTCGCCCACCTGCGCATAAATCAGCGGCGGAAAATATGCGCCGTCGATGATGATGATCTCATGATCTATGGATTCTGCGGCAACAGGAGTTGTTGGTGTGGTGTCTGTTTCACTGCTGGGCGCGGATACAAAATTTGCGTCAGGGCTTTCCGTAGTGGTCTGCGCAGATGTCGCAGTCGCGCAGACGCACGCAACAGCAGCGAGGGTAGCGAACCCGATACGACTAAAAGTCATCATTTAACATTCCTTCGGTACGGCCCCACCCGTTTCCAAAGATTCCAATACGCTAGGATTAGGGCAAAAGTTTGACAGAGATGGTGGGCGTGTCCCAATAAATTCAGGAGACGTTTTCCGCTTCGATCTGACCCAAAAGCCAACTTCTGAATGCATCAAGCCCAGCGCTGGGCTGCCGCGCCTCGGGCCATACAAGGTAATACTGCCCATTGCTTTTTGCGGGCCGGTCGGATGCCAGAATCAACTGTCCGTCGCGCAGATAGGGTTCGGCAAAGAAAGTCGGCAGCAACGCAATTCCCAAACCATGGATCGCCGCCTGTGCCATCGTCGAGAATTGATCGAACACCATGCCCGTCGGCGGGTCAATCTCTAGCCCCAAGGCGCTTAACCATCTGGCCCAGCCGCGCGGGCGCGTTTCCAGATGTAAAAGTGGATGATCCAGCACATCGCGTGGCTCAGCCAGCGGGGCAGTCAAAAGCGATGGGGCACAGACCGGAACAACAGTTTCCGCCATTAAAGGCAGATAATCCACGCCGGGCCAGTCGGCATGACCAAAATGAATGGCCGCATCAAAAGAGCTTTGGTCGATTGTAAAAGGTTTGAGCCGGGTGCTGAGGTTCACAGTCACCTCCGGATGGATGCGCGCAAAGTCGCGCAACCGGGGCGCAAGCCAATGCATTCCAAAGGCGGGCAAAATCGCAAGGTTCAATGCACCGCCCGTTGGATTGCTGCGCGCGGCGACAGAGGCTTGTGCCAGCTGGTTCAGCACGTCACGCACCTGCGCCACATAGCTTTTCCCGGCGGCGGTAAGGACCATCTGCCGCCCCTGACGTGACAGCAGATTGACCCCCAATTGTTCCTCAAGTGTCTTGAGCTGACGGCTGATCGCGCTTTGTGTCAGTGACAATTCAGTTGCCGCATTCGTGGCGCTGCCCAACCTTGCAACGGCCTCAAATGCAAGCAACGCGGAAATGGACGGCAAAAAGCGGCGCGGCGCTATCATATGACTTTTTCTCATAGGTTTAGGAAAAAGCATCGTTAGTATTTTGCGGTGAATTTTGCAATAGTAAGGCCTATGCAGCCCATTGAAAGGTAATGCCATGAACGCTGAAGCCCCGATTTTACGCGCCAAAGATGCCCCTGACCTTGGTTCCTTTGACTGGACAGACCCCTTCCGTCTGGACAGCCAGTTGACCGAAGACGAACGCATGATCCGCGACAGCGCCAAGGCCTATGCCCAAGAGAAACTGCAGCCTCGGGTTATTGAGGCGTTTGCGAATGAGACAACCGATGAAGGTATTTTTCGCGAGATGGGCGACATGGGTTTGCTCGGTATTACCATCCCCGAAGAATATGGCGGGCTGGGCGGCAACTATGTGTCCTACGGTCTGGTCGCACGCGAAGTAGAGCGGGTCGATTCCGGTTACCGTTCCATGATGTCGGTGCAAGCGAGCCTGGTGATGTATCCGATATATGCCTACGGCTCTGAGGCGCAGCGCAAGAAGTATCTGCCGAAACTGTGCACCGGCGAATGGATCGGTTGTTTTGGCCTGACCGAACCGGATGCAGGGTCCGACCCCGCAGGGATGAAAACGCGCGCGGTGAAAACGGCGAACGGTTACAAGCTGACCGGCTCCAAAATGTGGATATCCAACGCGCCAATCGCGGATGTGTTTGTCGTTTGGGCCAAATCAGAAGAGCACGGCGGCAAAATCCGGGGCTTTGTGTTGGAAAAAGGCATGAAGGGGCTGAGCGCGCCTAAAGTCGGCAACAAACTCTCCCTGCGCGCCTCGATCACAGGCGAGATCGTCATGGACAGTGTCGAAGTGGGCGAAGACGCACTGCTGCCGCATGTGTCGGGTTTGAAAGGCCCGTTCGGCTGTCTGAACCGCGCCCGCTACGGTATATCCTGGGGTGCAATGGGCGCCGCAGAGTTCTGCTGGCACGCGGCACGCCAATACGGTCTGGACCGCAAGCAATTCGGTAAACCGCTGGCGCAAACACAATTGTTCCAGAAGAAACTGGCCGACATGATGACCGAAATTTCGCTGGGCCTGCAAGGGTCGCTTCAGGTCGGGCGTCTTATGGATCAGGCAAATGCAGCGCCAGAAATGGTGTCCATCGTCAAGCGCAACAATTGCGGCAAAGCGCTGGACGTGGCGCGCCATGCCCGTGACATGCACGGCGGCAACGGTATCTCGGGGGAGTTTCAGGTCATACGGCACATGATGAACCTTGAGACGGTCAACACCTACGAGGGCACCCATGACGTGCATGCGTTGATACTGGGGCGTGCACAAACCGGCCTTCAGGCATTTTTCTAAGGGCAGGAGAGGGGGATTTCCTCCCCCTCACCCCCTCCAAGTATTTAGAGCCAAAAAGAAAGTGGGGGTTGCGCTTTCTTTTTGGCTCTAAATACTTTTGCCGAAGGCAGATAACTTTTTTGGAGCCACGGCAACATGGATCGCGTCAGTATCGTTCACGAGAATTTCCTACGCCGCGTGCGTGCGCAGGATTTGCCCATCGGTCCGTCCAAGGGCGATGAGTTGGCAAGCGAAGAGGCCCTATCGCTTTTCAAATCTCAGGTGCTAAGCCGCGCGCTCGACTTGCAAAGCCGGGTCATGCAGAAGGCCGGGCAAGGTTTCTACACCATCGGTTCATCCGGTCATGAAGGAATGGCGGCTCTTGGTCATGCGCTGCGCGTCGATGATATTGCTTTTCTGCACTACCGCGATGCCGCGTTTCAGATCGCCCGCGCTGAAAAGGCCGGGCAGGCGGGTATGATGCGGGACATGTTGTTGAGCTTTGCATGCTCTGCGGAAGACCCGACAAGTGGAGGGCGGCACAAGGTGCTTGGATCACGGCCTCTGATGATCCCGCCGCAGACCTCCACCATCGCGAGCCATTTGCCCAAGGCCGTTGGTGCCGCCCATGCCATCGGTTTGGCGCGCCGCAACCCGCCCGAGCATGCCGTGCTTCAACGCGACGGGATCGTGATGTGTTCATTCGGTGACGCGTCGCTGAACCATTCCACGGCCCAAGGTGCGATCAACGCGGCCGGATGGACAGCAGTGCAGGGCGTGCCTTTGCCGTTGTTGTTCGTGTGCGAGGATAACGGTATCGGGATATCCACCAAGACGCCGACCGGCTGGGTCAAGGCAAGCATGTCAGCGCGTCCCGGATTGAAGTACTTTGAGGCGGATGGTCTGGATTTTTATGCCGCCTTTGCGGCCGCAGAGAAAGCCGCGCATTGGGTCCGCACACACCGTAAACCTGCGTTCCTGCACCTGCGTACTGTGCGGCTTTATGGCCACGCCGGGCCCGATGTTGTGACATCCTATCTGCCGCGCGCAGAGGTCGAGGTGGATGAGGCCCATGATCCGTTGCTCTATGGTGCGCATGCGCTGATCACCCATGCGGGTGTCAGTCCGGATGATGTTTTAGATATCTACAGCAACACATTGTCTGACGTAGCCGAGGCCGCCAAAGAGATGGCCAAGACCAAGCGTCTTGAAACGGCAGCAGATGTTATGGCCAGCCTTGTCCCGCCGAAACGGAGCAACGCGCCTACCAATGGACCCGATGCGGCCCGGCGGCTAGAGATCTTTGGCAGTGACGCGGCGCAAATGGACCAGCCGCAGCCAATGTCGCGGCTGATCAACTGGGCGCTGCACGACGTAATGCTGACCTATCCTGAAACCTTGCTGATGGGCGAAGATGTCGGCCGCAAAGGCGGCAACTACGGTGTCACGCAAAAGTTGCATGCGCGGTTTGGCCCTGCGCGTGTGATCGACACGCTGCTGGATGAGCAGAGCATTCTGGGCCTTGCCATCGGCCTTGCCCACAACGGTTTCATCCCGATGCCGGAAATCCAGTTTCTGGCTTATCTGCACAATGCCGAAGATCAACTGCGTGGCGAGGCGGCGACCTTGCCGTTTTTCAGCAACGGGCAATGGACCAACCCGATGGTGATCCGCATTTCTGCGCTGGGCTATCAAAAGGGCTTTGGCGGGCATTTTCACAATGATAATTCCATTGCCGTGCTGCGCGACATTCCGGGTGTGATCATTGCCTGCCCCTCAACCGGGGCTGATGCCGCGCTGATGCTGCGCGAGGCGCACCGCCTTGCCCGAGAAGAGCAGCGGGTTGTTGTGTTCCTTGAACCGATCGCGCTGTATCCGATGCGTGATTTGATTGAGGCGGGGGATGGGGCGTGGATGGACATGTATCCCAAGCCGGATCGCCGGATCGAAATGGGTCAGGTGGGCGTGCATGGCGATGGTGCTGATCTTGCCATCGTAACCTACGCCAACGGCCATTATCTGAGCCGTCAGGCGCAGCATGATCTTGCGCAGCAAGGCATAAATGTGCGCGTCATCGATCTGCGCTGGATCGCGCCACTGCCGGAGGCTGCGATGTTTGACGCAATCGGCGCACGGCCCGTGTTGATCGTGGACGAATGCCGCCGCACAGGGGGGCAGGCCGAGGGGTTGATGGCGCTGTGTGCAGAGGCCGGTATCACCAAGTTGGCGCGTCTGACAGCAGAGGATAGCTTTATCGCTACAGGTACTGCTTATGGTGCGACGCTGCCTTCGCGGGAAGGGATTGTTGCGGCAGCTCAAGCGCTGCTTGGCCGAGACTAATCCATTTATCGATTCGGTTTAATTGGTTTGCGTGCATTTGTTACGCGTTTTCCGAGTGGCTGTGGCTTTCCTGTAAATATCTGAAAGTAATGAGTGTTACGGAACCAGCCACCCGCTATCTGTCGCGCTTGCAAACGTGTGCAAAAATGTCTTGAAAATGTGTTGAACTTGACCCAACGTAGACGGATGCCCTGATTGGGGCGTCAACCGGGGGACAACATGGCTCAGATTGAACTGCGCAACGTGAACAAGCGCTGGGGTAGCTTTGTTGGCGTTGAGAACTTTAACCTGACCATCGCGGATGAAGAGTTTCTGGTGCTGCTTGGTCCGTCCGGCTGTGGCAAAACAACAACGATGCGGATGATCGCCGGGCTTGAGGACATCACCGAGGGCGATATCGTGATTGACGGCAAAATCGTCAATGATCTGGACCCCAAGGATCGCGATGTGGCGATGGTGTTCCAGTCCTACGGGCTTTACCCGCACATGAACGTCTATGAAAACATCCGCTTTCCGCTAAAAGTCCGCAAGATAGAGGCAGCCGAGCATGACGCGCGGGTGCGCCGCGCCAGTGCGATGGTTGAACTCGACGAATTCCTGCACCGCAAACCTGCCGAATTGTCGGGTGGTCAGCGCCAACGCGTCGCCTTGGCCCGCGCGATTGTGCGCGAGCCGAACGTCTTTTTGATGGACGAACCGCTTTCCAATCTTGATGCGAAACTACGCGTCAGCACGCGGGCGCAGATCAAGAACCTGAGCCATGAGTTGAAAGTCACAACCGTCTACGTGACCCATGATCAGATCGAGGCGATGACCCTGGCCGACCGTGTGGTCGTGATGAAGCAGGGTAAAATCCAACAGGTCGGTACGCCCACAGAAATCTACGACAACCCGGCCAATACTTTCGTGGCCAGCTTTATCGGTTCACCTGCGATGAACCTGATGGACGGCACGATCTCAGGCGGTGTGTTCGAGGGTAAGAATGTCCACATTGCCGGGCTAAACGCCGCGGATGGCGAGGTCACATTAGGCTTCCGCGCCGAGGATGCGGCGTTGGCCGAAGGGGACACCGCGCAAATCAGCGCGCCGATCTACACGATTGAGCTGCTTGGCGATGCGGTCATGTTGGCCGTGCGCGCAGGTGGGCAAATGGTATCTGTGAAAACCCACAAAGAATTCCGTGCGAAGATTGGGGATCCGATCTCTTTCTCCGTACCAAGCGAGATCTGTCACGTGTTTGACAGGGCATCAGGCGAACGGTTGAGCGTCGGCTGATGTGAAGAACGCCGACCGCACAGCGGGGGCGAGATGGATGCAGTCTTGCAAGGTGCATCCCAATGAAATGCAACAGGGAGTTTGCAAAATGATGTTAAAGAAATTGGCTCTTGCCGGTGTGATCAGCCTGATGGGAACATCAGCTTTCGCCGCGTGTTCCTACCAGAATGAAACCGAAGTCAAAATGCTGTCTGCAGGTTTTGAAGCATGGAAAGCCGTCACCGACGCGATGGCCGAATGCGGCAATTTCCAAGCCGAGCTGGATCAGGAATTCCGCACCAAGCAGCCAGCGGCGTTCGAGGCCAGCCCATCGCTTTACCACTTGGGTGGTGTGTCCAACGGCACAATCACACCCTTGCTGAACGCGGGCACTATCCGCCCCTTGGACGATCTGGTCGCCAAATATGGCCAGAACCTGACCCCCAACCAGTTGATCCGCATTGACGGCAAGGTCATGGCCGTCGCGATGATGGTGAACACGCAGCACCTGATGTACCGCTCTGACATCCTTGCTGATCTGGGCATTGAAACCCCGACATCCTGGAGCGAAATCTATCTGGCCGCCGCCAAGATCAAAGAAGCAGGCGTCATGGATTACCCGTTGGGCGCAACCATGAAATCCGGTTGGAACCTCGCGCAGGAATTTGTGAACATGTACCCCGGCCATGGCGGTACGTTCTTTAATGACGACAACACCACTGCCGTGAACTCCGACGCGGGTCTCAAGGCATTGGGTACGCTGAAGGCCGGGTTGCCGTTTATGGACCCCGAAGTTCTGGTCTCTGATTCCACATACGTGCAACAGCAGTTCCAGCAGGGCAAAATCGCCATGGCGAACCTCTGGGCCTCGCGTGCGGGCGCAATGAACGATGAGGCCGAAAGCCAGGTTGTCGGCAAAGTCGCAATGGCAGCAGCCCCCACAGCAATGGTCGGCGGCGCGCCCGCCACGACACTGTGGTGGGACGGCATCGTTGTCGCGGCCAACATCACGGATGCAGAAGCAGACGCAGCCTTCCGTCTGGCGATGGAAGGGATCGACACGGACATGGTCACAGCCAACAACGACGCGGCAATCTGGTTGGTGAACGGTTTCGTGCCGGGCCCGCTGTCTCAGGGTGCAATTGCAACCGCTACCGCGAACCCGGCGCCCCCTGCGTATCCATCCACCACGCAGATGGGCCTGTTGCACACCGCACTTGGCAACGAAATCCCGGCCTACCTGACAGGCGAGCGTGACGCAGCCGCAACGCTGGTCGCGATTGAAGAAGCCTATACAACAGCCGCCAAAGAAGCGGGCGTGCTGCAATAAGTCGAAAAGGCTGGCCGGGGCGCCCCGGCCAGCCGCTTTTCACGATGCGTTTTGCCTGCCGCAGCACCTGCGGCGCGTCAAGCGCAGCACCAATGCCCTGACACCATGCCGGGGTTTTGCCCAAGGGGAAGATGATGAAATTCAAGACATTCTTTGCCTTCGTGGCTCCGTCCGTCTTTATGATGGTCCTGTTCATCGCCCTGCCGTTGGTGTCGGTCTTTATCCAGAGCTTTCAGATCACCCAGCCGGTGATGCAACAGATGGAGGTCGAAACCTGCACCCCCGGTTTTATCACCCAGACCTGCGTGACCGAGATCAAGACCATCCCGACCATAGGCGAGGATGGTAAAGTCATCACAACGACCGAATGGGTGGGGTTTGAGAGCTACCGGAACGTGCTGCAAATGGACAAGGTCTGGGAGGCGGTCGCTTCGGGCAACGTCAAAGACATCCTGCAAATCGACTTCTGGAAGGCGCTTCGTTTCACGCTGATGTTCACATTGCTGACGCTGCCGTTGGTCATCGGCGTTGGCCTATTGATCGCGCTGACGGTAAACAACGCGGCCAAAGCGGTGCGCGGCCCGGTGATCTTTATATCGCTTCTGCCTTTCATCATCACGCCTGTGATCGGCTCGCTGTCGATCTACTGGTTGTTCGTCGGTGACGGCATCCTGACGGCGATGATGGAGCGGTGGACCGGCACCAATATCTCGATGTTTGCCCAAGCATGGACAATCGAACTGTTGATGTATTTTTACCGTGTCTGGCACGTCGCCCCGTTTGCCTTCATTATCTTTTATGCAGGCCTGCAAACGGTGAACATGGACACGCTGGAATCTGCGGTGATCGACGGCGCGTCGCGTTGGGAACGCCTGCGCCATGTGATCATCCCGCACCTGATGCCGCTGATCGTGTTCATCGCGCTTATCCACCTGATGGATTGTTATCGCGTGTTCGAGGAAATCATCGGGTTCCGCTCTCAGGCGCATGTGATCTCGCTGCAATGGCTGACGTTTGATTTCCTCACACCCGATGATGCGGGCAACCGGGCCATCGCCCGCGCGTCTGCCAGTGCCATGCTGACCATGATCGGGATCGTGTTCCTGCTGATCCTGCCACTGCGCCGCACATGGCGCGACCACAAAGGGAGCGCGCACTGATGTCTACGTCCAGAGCCATGCGGCAGTCTCTTGCGCTACGCTTTTCATCGTCTGCTTTCCTTATCTTCTGGGTCGTGATCGCGTCGTTCCCGATCCTGTGGATCACAGTGATGAGCTTTAAATCACCGGTGGATGCTTTTGCCGATAACCCCTTGGATGTGATCATGGGGCCCAACACGCTATCACGTGGCGACGGTCTGTCTGTCATCGACATCGTGTTGGGATTGGCAGTGATCTTTTTCACTCTGCGCTGGATGTTCACGCGCCTACCCGGCTGGATCGACAGCTACAGCCCCGCGGGCCTCAAGGTTCTGGGCTGGGTTGTCGGCGCCGCAGTCTACGCCATCGCGTTCCTGGTGGTGTTCTTTGGCATCCTGCCGCTGATCTTGGGGCCCCTGAATTCAATCCTCGGCCCTCTGGGGGAACCTTTTCTGGGTCTGACCACACAACACTATGTTGCCGTCTGGGGGGAAAACGAGTTTTACCGCAACTTCGGCAATTCGATGCTGGTGACCGCAGGTGTCGTCACCATATCCCTGACTGTGGGCACGCTGGCAGGGTACGGCCTCGCGCGCTCCGGCTCTGATCTCGCGTTCTGGCTGCTGATCCTCGCTCTGATCTTCCGCGCGTTGCCGCATTCGGTGCTCGTCGCAGGCTACCTGCCGTGGTTCATCAACTCCGCCGAAATCCTGCGCCCGATATTCGGGGATGTGTCGCCAACCCTCTACGGCCAGCCTTGGGCGGTGATCGCCGTCCTCGTGGCAATCAACCAACCCTTCACAATCTGGATGCTGCGCTCGTTCTTCCAGAACATCCCGGCCGAACTGGATGAGGCCGCCCGCGTCGACGGTTGTTCCCATTTCCAAGCCTTCCGCCGCGTGATCATGCCTGTGATGTGGCCCGGTGTGATCACCACAGGCCTCTTCAGCTTTCTTCTGGGCTACAACGACTTTCTCGTTACGTCGCTCCTGCTGGATGCGCAAAACCAGACCATGGTTCCGGCCATCGCGGGCTACTTCAATCGTGAAACCACCACCACCGATCAGGTCGAAGCGGTCGCTGCCGCCGTCTCCATTACTGCACCCCTCTTCCTTCTGGTCATGGTATTCCAGCGCCAGATTGTTTCTGGCCTCACCGCAGGCGCGGTCAAAGGATGACCTTCTATCTTCAATTTTCCAAATAGACCTCTGCGGGGGTCCGGGGGTGCAAAACCCCCGGCCTCTCCTCAAACCAAAGGCCCCAGATGAAAGGTTCCCGACCCGAACAAGCGGTTCTGACCCGCGACACCGATATGAGCAAAACCGCTGATACCAAAGCGGTGATCGAAGGCATGGTGGACGGTTTGAACGACCACACCATCGACGGCATAGACGCTTTTTTCAAACAGAGCTTTCGCTGGATGGGCAATGCTGGATGCGGCACCAAAAACGGTCTGACCGAATTTCAGGACAACTGGCAACGCCCCTTTCAGGCGGCGTTCTCCGACAAGGTCTGCGTCGATGAGGCGCGCCTCTTCATGGGCGAATGGGCCGCAGCTTTCGGACGCCAAGAAGCGACGCATTCAGGCATCTTCATGGGGGTGGCCCCCACCGGCAAGCGTATTGAAATCCGGTATATGGATTTCTGGAAAGTCAGCGACGGCAAGATCGACGACAATTGGGTGATGGTCGATTTTCCACATGTTCTGGCACAGCTTGGTGTCGATGTGTTCAACGGCGAAGGCTGGGAAGCTTTTGATCGCGGTGAAAAAACACCACCGCGCCCCGACGCAATTGAGAGGTAAGAGACATGGCAATAACATACCTGAAACGCGGCAAATCCGACGCAGAGCGGAGCGATGAGGACGCCAAAACACGCGCCGTTGTTGAGGCAACGCTGAAAGACATCGAAGCCCGCGGTGACGCTGCCGTGCGCGAGCTGTCCGAAAAGTTCGACAATTACTCCCCTCCGGCTTTCAGGTTGAGCCAGAAGGAAATCGACGCGCTGATCGCCCAAGTCACCCCGCGGGAGATGGAAGATCTCAAATTCGCTCAGGAAAACGTCCGCCGTTTTGCACAGGCCCAACGCGACTCGATGCTCGATATCGAGATCGAAATGCAGCCCGGCGTGATCCTTGGTCACAAAAACATCCCCGTTCAATCCGTCGGCTGCTACGTGCCGGGCGGCAAATTCCCGATGGTGGCCTCTGCGCATATGTCAGTGGCGACTGCATCGGTCGCGGGTGTTCCGCGCATCATCGCCTGCACGCCCCCTTTTAATGGCGCACCGAACCCCGCAGTGATTGCTGCCATGCACCTCGGCGGTGCACATGAGATCTACGTCATGGGTGGCATACAAGCCGTGGGAGCAATGGCCATCGGCACGGAAACGATTGACCCCGTGCACCTTCTGGTCGGTCCTGGCAACGCGTTTGTGGCCGAGGCCAAGCGCCAGCTATTCGGGCGTGTCGGCATTGATCTGTTCGCAGGCCCAACCGAGACGATGGTGATTGCTGATGAAACGGTCGACGCGGAAATTTGTGCGACAGACCTGCTTGGGCAGGCCGAGCATGGCTACAACTCGCCTTGCGTGCTGCTGACCAATTCTGAAAAGCTCGCTAACGAGACATTGGTCGAGATTGACCGGCTGCTTGAAATCCTGCCCACCGCAGGCACGGCGCGCGTATCTTGGGAGGATTACGGCGAGGTGATCGTCTGTGATACCTATGATGAAATGCTGAGCGTGGCAGACGATATTGCATCCGAACATGTGCAGGTGATGACGGACCGCGACGATTGGTTCTTGGAGCATATGACGTGCTACGGCGCGCTGTTTTTGGGCGCGCGGACCAATGTGGCCAACGGCGATAAGGTCATTGGCACCAACCACACGCTGCCGACGAAAAAGGCCGGGCGCTATACCGGTGGTCTGTGGGTTGGCAAGTACCTCAAAACGCATTCCTACCAGAAGATCACTACCGATGAGGCCGCCGCAGAGATCGGCGCCTATGGCTCGCGGCTTTGTATGCTCGAAGGTTTCGTGGGCCACGCGGAGCAATGCAATGTGCGTGTGCGGCGATATGGGGGGGTGAATGTCCCTTACGGGGAGGGCGCACCTGCGCGAGAAGCGGCGGAATAAAGAGCATTGACCGGCCCCGTTGGGGGGCCGGTCAATGCTATGAGAGACGCTGTCTCTCAAACTCTCTGAAATATTTAAGGCCAAAAAGAAAGACTATGGACAGGCATTCGCAACACAAAGAGCTGATCGCGCCATTGCAGGCGGCGATGTATGATTTCGATGCTGACAAGGTGCGCGCGGAACTGCACCGGATATGCGCGCCTGATGTCGTATTTCGCTTGGCGTTTCCATTCGAGACGACCATCGGTGTGGATGCGTATTTCGACAAGGTATACGCGCCGTTGTTTCATGCCGTGCCGGATTTGGAACGGCGTGATCATATCGTGATGGCGGGTCCGACACCTGAAGGGAATGACTGGATCGGGTGCGGCGGGTTCTACACCGGTCGTTTTGCCAAGCCGTGGCTTGATATCCCGCCCACAGGCCATCTGGTGCATATGCGGTTTCACGAGTTTTACCGCGTGGTGGAGGGCAAGATTGTCGAGATGCAGGCGCTTTGGGACATTCCCGAGGTTATGATGCAGGCAGGCGCTTGGCCGATGACACCATCGCTGGGGCGCGAGTGGCATGTTCCCGCGCCTGCCGGTAATGATGGCATCGTGCCCGGACCTTATGATGCGGCAGCGGGTTCCGCGACCTGTCAGCACATCATTGACATGTTGGATCATATGAAACGCCATCCCAGCATGGGTGGCCCCGAGGTGATGGAGATGGCGCGTTTCTGGCATCCCCGGATGACGTGGTACGGTCCGTCGGGCATCGGCACCGGGCGCGGGATCGAAGGGTTTCGCAAGTGGCATCAGATCCCGTTTCTGAATGGGATGCCGGACCGGGGGCAATATGTTGATGAGATCACCTATCATTTCTTTGGCGACCGAAATTATGCCGCTGTGACCGGATGGCCCGACATGTTCCAAACCATCAGCCACGGTGGATGGCTGGGCATTGCGCCCACCGGCAAGAAGATCGAAATGCGCAGTCTTGATTTCTGGCGCATCGAGAACGGGCTGATCCGAGAGAACTGGGTACTGGTGGACTTGTTGCATATGTACCACCAGATCGGCGTCGATGTGTTTGCACGCATGCGGGAATTCAACAAGGTGCGCGCTGGTTTTGATCCAGAGACAGGGGTGGCGTTATGACTGTATTGCCACGGACGCCATCATTTGATCTGTCGGGCAAGCGGGCGCTGGTGACAGGCGCGTCCTCCGGCATCGGGCTTGGGTGTGCCGTAGCGCTGGCCGAGGCGGGGGCCCATGTTGTGCTGGCTGCACGCCGTGTTGCGGTGCTGCAAGAGGCCGTGACGGAAATGCGCGCACAAGGGTGGTCAGCAGAGGCGCTGGGCTTTGATCAAAGCGATTTGGGTGCAGTGCGCGCCGCATTCACCGAGCCGTTTGATATCGTCCTGAACTCTGCGGGTCTGGCGCGTCATTCGGCGGCGGTAGATACGCGCGAAGACGATTATGATGCGGTCATGGACTTGAACCTCAAGGGGGCATTTTTTCTATCGGCCGAGGCCGCCCGCGCGCTGATGGCCGCAGGCAAACCCGGTTCGATCATCCATATCTCGAGCCAGATGGGACATGTGGGCGGCGTGGAACGCGCGCTTTATTGTGCGTCCAAACACGGGCTTGAGGGGATGGTCAAAGCGATGGCCGTGGAATGGGGCAAGGCGAATGTGCGGATCAACACGATCTGCCCGACATTTGTGCGCACCGCGCTGACGGAGGCGACGTTTGACAACCCCGAGCGATTAAAATGGATCATGGACAAGATCAAACTGCCGCGCGTGGCCGAGGTTGAGGACATCATGGGGGCGGCATTGTTTCTTGCCTCTGATGCATCGGCGATGGTCACGGGCACGGCGATAATAATCGACGGCGGTTGGACGGCGGATTGATGGGCGGCAAGGTCACATCATTGGACGTTGCCCAGCAGGCCGGGGTGAGCCGGTCTGCCGTCAGCCGTGTGTTCACACCGGGCGCATCCGTCAGCCCCAGCACGGCAGCCAAGGTGCGTGCGGCGGCCCGCGCGTTGGGCTATCGCCCGAATGTGCTGGCGCGCAGTTTGATCACGGGCCGCAGCCGGATTATCGGCCTCGTTGTGGCCTATCTGGAGAACCAGTTTTATCCCGAAGCGATCGAGCGTATCTCCAAATCCTTGCAAGAGCGTGGCTATCATGTGCTGGTATTCATGGCATCCAACGACAACGCCGCGACGCAGACTGTGATGGATGAGTTGATTGATTATCAGGTCGACGGGATCATCGTGGCCTCTGTCGGGGTGTCGAACGACCTGACCACACGGTGTGAGGATGCAGGCATTCCCATCGTGTTGTTCAACCGCGACCAGTTTGATGACCGGCTGTCCAGTGTGACATCTGACAATATGGCGGGGGGGCGCAAGCTGGCGAAATTCCTTGCCGAAGGCGGCCACAAGCGCATCGGCCATATCGCGGGATGGGAAGGGGCCTCCACCCAGATTGACCGCGAGGCGGGGTTCAAGGCGGGGTTGCTGGACGCAGGCCTCAAGCTGTCGGCGCGTACGGTTGGAAACTTTCATTTCGAGACGGCAAAGGATGCCGCCCGCATCATGTTTGACCGTGATGATCCGCCGGATGCTGTGTTTGTCACCAATGATCATATGGCCTTTGCGGTCATGGACATTTTGCGCTTTGAGCTGGGCATTTCAGTGCCGAATGATGTGTCTGTCGTCGGATACGACGATGTGCAAATCGCTGCTTGGGCCTCTTACAACCTGACCACCGTGCGCCAGCGCGCCAATGTGATGGTGGCAGAAACCATTGATATACTCATGAGCCGTCTGGATGATGCCGACATGCCCGCGCGGCGGGTCTGCATTGATGGCCCCCTTATTATTCGCGGCTCTGCCCGCCTACCTCAAGGATCTTGAAATGCACGGCTTTGACAGTAAATTCAAAGACTTTCCCGACTACATCATCGGCATCACCAAAGAGATATGGGAAGATCGTGGCATCGCCACGCTGCACCAGTATTACAGTGATGACATTGTTGTCCGTTCGCCCGGATCGGTGGTGATTGGCAACAAATCCGTCATTGGCGCGACCATGGCAACACTGGCAGAATTCCCGGACCGCACCCTGCTGGGCGAAGACGTGATCTGGTCCGGCACACCCGAAGAGGGGATGCTGTCATCGCACCGGTTGTTGTCTACGGCCACGCATATGAATGACGGGATGTACGGGACTGCTACAGGCAAGAAACTGGTTTACCGGATCATGGCCGACTGCCATGCCATCAACAACCAGATCAACGACGAATGGCTGATCCGCGACCAAGGTGCGATTGTGCGCGAGATGGGCTGGGAGCCCAAACAATACGCTGCCGACCTGATCGAACGCGAAGGCGGGCCGGAACATTGTGTGCGCCCGATGACGCCCGCGATTGACCAACCCGGCCCCTACAAAGGGCGCGGCAACGACAATGAATGGGGCGCGAAATACGCCGACATCCTGACGGGTATCATGGGGGCCGATATGGCACTGATCCCACGCGAATATGACCGCGCCGTTGTCACGGAATACCCCGGCGGAGAGACTGGCCATAGCCATGGATCGGTCGATGCGTTCTGGATAGGGCTACGGGCGTCGTTCCCGAATGCCCAGTTCAAGATCGACCATGTGATTGGCCGCGACGATCCGCTGATGCCGCCGCGCGCCGCTGTGCGGTGGTCGCTGACCGGCACGCATGATGGTTGGGGCCGCTTGGGCACCCCAACGGGCAAAGACGTCTATGTCATGGGGATATCACATGCGGAGTTCGGGCCATGGGGCCTGCGCCGTGAATACACAATTTTTGACGAGGCGATGATCTGGAAACAGATATTGCTGCAAACCGGCTGACGCGCGCCCCGGCTCTGCGATCCAATGACACTGACATACCCCCAAGGAAACGAAATGACCCCCCAAGACATGGAACACCGCATCGTGCGTTACGGCGATCTGCACCCGTGCAAAACTGCCTTTATTGACGCGCATACGCCCGGCTCGGATCAAAAGGAAAACTTTACGATCATCGGCGGCGGTGTGTCTGAAAGCCCCGATCAACATGTCCATATCTCTATCCCGCATGGCTTTAACATTGGCGCGGCAGGCCAGCCACCGCATTGCCGCAACTCGCTTCACAACCACCGCACGGCGGAGGTGTTTTTTGTGCTCAAAGGCCGCTGGCGGTTCTTTTGGGGACAGCATGGCGACGCGGGCGAGGTCATTCTTGAGCAAGGTGATATTTTCAACATCCCAACCAATATCTTTCGTGGGTTTGAGAACATCGGCACCGACTACGGGATGATCATGGCGATCCTTGGCGGCGATGATGCAGGCGGCGGCGTGATCTGGGCACCGCATGTCATTCAAGACGCCCAAGCGCACGGTCTGGTCTTGGGCGAGAACGGCAAACTTTACGACACCAAAAAGGGCGCCAGCCTGCCGGAAGGTGTGAAACCGATGCCCCTGCTGACGGCGGACGAACTGGCGAAAGTCGACACGCCGACGCCAATGCAAGTGGTCGGTGGCTACGTGCGCCGTTACCTTGATATGGTGGCACTGGCGCAGTCCGGCACGCCCTGCAAGGTAATTGGCGAAAAAGGCATCATCCGCGACAAACCCGGTTTCGAAGTGGATTTTATTACCCGAGCGAGCGCGTCAGAAAAGAAGCATAGCCATGACCGCCCGTCCGTTCTGATGCCTGTTACAGGCCATTGGCGCGTGGATTGGGAAGGCGGCTCAGCAACGCTTGCCCCCGGCGACACGATGTCTGTGCCACAGAACCTTGCCCACCGGGCGATGCCGTCGATGACAGGGGATGCGGCGCTTTATCATGTGATTTCTACCGATGACGCCGCTGGTGCGACGTGGCGCGGGTAGGCAGAGTGATGCGTGTTTTTGATGGGCATAACGATGCACTGGGCCGTCTTTGGTGCGCCGGCGCCGATCCGGTCGCCGATTTCGCCGGACCCATCGGCCACATCAACGTGCCACGCGCGCGGGCAGGGGGCTTGGGCGGCGGTCTC
>JAFMHE010000292.1 GCA_017854675.1 Paracoccaceae bacterium
ATGCCGATGCCGCGTTTGAGGCTGTCGGAACCGGCGTTGAAGGCGTCCACCTCCGCGCTCAATCGGTCCCAATGGGGCTGCAACGCCTCAAGGCATTCCACCATCCCGACGGCTTGCAAGGTCTGCCCTGACGGCGTCTTGTCCCCGTCACGCAGCGCATTGAGGTGACGAAAAGCGAGCCGGTCGATCCCGCATTTCGCGGCCAGATCGTCATAGAGGACTTCTTGCATGATGGCCGCTTGGGGGACGCCAAAACCACGGAAGGCGCCCGAGCTTGGGCCGTTAGTATGCACCGCGCGGCTGGTGGCGCGGTAATTCGGCGTCAGGTAGGGGCCAGAGGCATGAACCGGCACACGGGTCGCGACGGTTGGGCCCCAGCTTGCGTAAGGGCCGGTGTTGAAATCACCGTGAAAGGTCATCGCAGTGATGCGCCCCTCGGCGTCTGCGCCGATGCTGGCGCGCATGCTGCCGGGGTGGCGTTTGGTCGTGGATTGCATCGACTCGGTTCGGGTGAAAACCATGCGGCAGGGTTTGCCCGTTTTCAGCACCGCCAGCCCCAGCAGGGGCTGCAACGTCACGTCCAGCTTTGATCCGAAACCGCCACCTGCTGCGGAGGGGATGATGCGCACGCGGTGAAGGGGAAGACCAAGAACCTTGGCGGTGTCTTCTTGGTCCATAACCGGCGCTTGGGTGCAGGCTTGGATGCACAGCGTTTCACCGTCCATCCATGCGGCACCGGCCTCAGGTTCGATATAGGCGTGTTCGACATAAGATGTTTCAAACGCGCCTTGGGCGACATGCGCGGCACCGGCCAAATGATCATCAGGCGTGCCGCAGGTCACATTGCCCCGGATCAGCGTGTTTTCAGGGCGGTGCGGGTGCAGTTGCGGGGCATCTGCGGCCATGCCGTCCGCCTGCGTAGTGCTGTAAGGCAGGGCTGCCCAGGTTACAGGGAAATCCGCAAGATCCAGCGCCTCAATCGCTGCTGCATCGCCGACGACCAGCGCAACAGGTTCGCCGCGATAACGGGTCTTGGTTTCGGCAAGTGCGGGTTGGTCCGCCAAGGGCGGGATCACGCCGTAGCAGTTGATGCCTTTGATATCTTTCGCGGTGATCACTGCTGCCACGCCAGCGGTTCCCGCCGACCATGCGTCGAGATCACCAAAGCTGAATTCTGCGTGGTAGTCGGGACCACGAATGGCGCGCACCAAGAGCGCACCCTCGGGGGCGTAATCTGCCCCAAACACCTCAGTGCCGTCGACCTTTGGCCTGCCGTCAACTCTGCGCAGCGGTTGACCCACGGCGCATCCCGCTGCAGCAGGTTTTTGCGGAATACGGGGGGTGTTCGTCGCCATCACCGCCTGAATGATCTTGCGGTAACCTGTACAACGGCACAGCACGCCTGCGAGCGCGTCATGCACTTCGGCTTCTGTCGGTTGCGCCACCTCGCGCAGCAGTTCCATCGCAGCCATCATGATGCCGGGGGTGCAGATGCCGCATTGGGCGGCACCGTGGTTTAGAAAACTGTCTTGTAGACTGGTGGCAAGCTTTGGCTCTGCTGTTTCCAACGTCTCAATCCGGCGCCCGTCCGCCTGAATTGCGGGGGTCAGGCAGGCGCAATACTGCGCGCCGTCCATCAAGATCGTGCAGGCGCCACAATCGCCCGCATCGCAGCCGATCTTGACGCTTTTGAGGTTCAGATCATCGCGTAACACATCTGACAACCTGCGACCGGGGGCTGCCGTGACGATGTGGTCTTTTCCCGCCACGTTCAGTGTGATGGTCTGATTGGTCATGCGGCCACCACTTGGCTTGCGGACAAGTCCGCGACGGTGCGGCGCAGCAATTCCGCTGCGCTGATCCGGCGATAACCCGCGTCTGCGCGCATGTCATCAATCGGTGCAATGGCCTTCGCGACAGCCTCATCCGTGATAAGGCTTGGATCAAGGGGGCGTCCGGTCATATCCGCCTCAATCGCCCGCAACCGAACGGCGGTGGGCCCGCAAGAGCCAATGGCGAGCGCGATATCCTGCACAATCCCATCTGTTACCACCATCCGCGCAGCGGTCATTGCAATGGAAATCACCAGATAATCCCGTGCGCCCAGTTTGCGAAAATGACCGATGCCGGACTGGCCGGCAGGTGGCACAATGACGGTGGTGACCATTTCACCTGCCCCAAGGGCGGTCTTGCGCGGGCCTTGGATGAAATCACTTAATGCGATCTGGCGGGTGCCACCGGCTGACTGAACCTCGACCTGCGCATCAAGGGTCAAAAGCGGCGGCACACCATCAGCGGCGGGGGAGGCGTTGCACAGGTTCCCGGCGAGTGTCCCTTGGTTCTGGATCTGGCGCGCGCCAACCTCGCGCGCGGCACGTTTGAGCCCGTCGAACGCAGGGGGCAGCGGGGACCGAATAATATCGGCCCACGTAGTTGTAGCACCGATGCGCAGATCGCCACCGGCATCATGGGAAAACCCGCGCAATTGCGCAATTCCAGTGATATCCAGCACGTCGCCCTGCAGCGACTTGCGTTCGGTCGCGGGAAACAAATCTGTGCATCCTGCCGCCACACACAGCGGTGCTGCGGCCAGCAAATCCAACGCTTCTGACAGCTCTTTTGGACGGAAATAGTGCGACGTCATAAGCCCACCAGATTGTTCGTATACAAACAGATATTTCTTGGGATGTTGCGGGAGCTTGCGCAAACTGTCAATAATTTAGACATGGCCCATGAACCCTCTGATGCGACCGACTACCAGCTCTCCGATCAGGTCGGTTTTAACCTGCGCCGTGCCAACCAAAGGCATGTTGCGATTTTTATGCGCCACGTGGAGGGGCTGACCCCGACGCAGTTCGCAGCGCTCGCGCGGCTGTATGAATTTGGCGCGATTTCGCAGAACCGGCTGGGGCGGCTGACCGCGATGGATTCCGCGACCATCAAAGGCGTGGTGGAGCGGTTGCGCGCCAAAGAACTGGTCACATCGCGCCGTGATCTGACCGACGGGCGGTTGCGGTTGGTTGAGTTGAGCGCGCTGGGCAGGCAGGCGTTTGAACGCGCCGAAGTGCAGGCGCAAGCGGCCCGGCGTGAAACCGTTGAGGCGCTGAGCGCTCAGGAAGCAAAGCTGTTTGAAGCGCTTTTGGCAAAGCTGGTATAGGCGGGCCTTAGACGCCAACATATTTTTGCAGCAACGTCCGGTCCTTGCGCAGCACAGATGTCTCGACCACCTCGCGGCCATGACCGTTTTCGATGAACGCCACGCGGTCGGCAATCGTCAAAACCGCCTCGATCCGCTGCTCTACCAGAATAATCGCGACGCCTTGGGCACGCATCACGTCAATCGTTTCGCGGATCAGTTGGATCATTGACGGTTGCAGCCCCTCGGTTGGCTCATCCAGCAGCAACACCGACGGTTCAAGACAAAGCGCGCGGGCGGTAGCCAGCATTTGTTGTTCGCCCCCCGATAGCGTTTCTGCGCGCTGTCCCAGCCGTTCACGTAGACGTGGAAACATCTCCAGTACGCGGTCGCGGGTCTGTTTGCCTTTGCGGCGGGTCATCAGGCCGATCTGTATGTTTTCGGCAACGGTCAATTCGGAAAACAACCGCCGCCCTTGGGGGATATAACCGATGCCGCGCCGGGCGACCTCATGGGCGGGCAGGGTGCTGATCACTTCTCCGTCCAATGTGATCTGGCCTTCGCTTAGCGGCAAAAGGCCCATGATAGATTTGAGCGCGGTTGTTTTGCCCGCACCGTTGCGACCCAGCAGGCACAAGACCTCGCCCGCGCGCGCCTCTGCGTTTAGCCCGTAGAGGACCTGAACCGGGCCATAGCCGCTGCTTATGCCGTCCAGTTTTAGCGTCATCCTGACCCCAGATAGGCGTCTTGCACCACCTTGTTGTTGTGGATTTCATCGGGT
>JAFMHE010000293.1 GCA_017854675.1 Paracoccaceae bacterium
AGGTGGATTACGTTGCCGCGAATGCGTGGCTGAACGCCTATGCGGCATCGCGCAAAGGCGGGCAAACCCGCGTGGTCGCGATCAACTGGGGCATTTGGGCCGATGTCGGGATGGCCGCCACGGCGATTGGCGGGGCGGCCAGCGACACGCTGCCTGCGCGTGCAGTGAATGCGGCACTGATTGACACGATTGGCGCGGACGCCGCCGGGCAGACGATCCTGAAAGCGCAGATCAGTAGCGATGAATGGGTTCTGGACCAGCACCGCACAAAAGACGGTCAGGCGATCCTGCCCGGCACCGGATATATTGAACTGCTGGCAGAGGCGGCACAGGCGCAGGGTTTAGACGCGGGGTTTGAGATCAGCGATCTGTATTTCCTGCGGGCAATGCCCGTCGCGGACACCAAGACCGCCGATATCGAAATCGCGTTGCGCAAGGAGGGCGGCGGATACGCGGCCGAGTTGCGCAGTGCCTGCACGCTGAACGGCAAGGACGGATGGCAATTGCACGCGCAAGCCGCCATCGCGCCACTGTCAGGGGATACCCCGGAACCCTGCGATACATCGCAGATCATTGCACTTTGTCAGACCGGTGATGTCGCTCCGCAAGCCGCACGTATCAAATCACCGCAAGAAGCGCATCTGGACTTTGGCCCCCATTGGCATGTCCTGCGCGCCACGCATCTGGGCGAGGGCGAGGGGATTGCCACCTTGTCGCTGCCAGAGGCGCTGCAGGACAGTGGCCAGATTTTGCATGCGGGTTTGATGGACCTTGCTACGGGCTGGGCCATTCAACTGGCGCCAGGATATGACGTTAGCCACCTCTGGGTGCCGCTGTCTTATGGGGCTTTGCGGGTCTATAAACCGTTACCGGGGCAGATATTCTCTTGGGTGCGTCTGGCGCAGGGCGACAGGGCAGATGGCTTTGTCCGCTTTGATGTCACCATTTGTGATGTGGATGGCAATGTGCTGGTCGAGGTCGATGATTTTGCGATGAAGCGTCTTGAAGGCGGGTTTGTCGCGACGCCGCTGACCCCGTCTGAAGTGCGCTTTGATACGCAAGACGACGACGCCGATTTGAGCCCAGCCGAGGAGCGTCTGGCCTATCTGGTCAGCCAGGGCATTCGCGCCGCCGAAGGGCCAGAGGCGTTGCGCCGGGCGTTCAGCCTTGGGCGTGCGCAGGTCATGGTATCGTCATTGCCCCTCGCTGGATTGATCGCACAGGCGGACCAGCCGCTGCAGGAAACTGTTGCGCAAGGTCAAAGCTTTGAGCGTCCCGATCTTGACGGCACCTACGTCGCACCGCGCAACAGCATCGAAGAACAACTCGCCGAGATGTGGCAGACCTTGCTGGGCGTCAGCCCGGTTGGTGTCGAGGATAGTTTTTTCGATCTGGGTGGGCATTCGCTGATCGCCGTGCGCCTGTTTGCGAACGTCAAACGCGCGTTCAAGGTCGAGTTCCCGATCTCTGTCCTGTTCGAAGCGCCCACAATTGCAAAATGTGCCGCCCTGATCGCTGCCGAAACCGGCATTGTCGATGGCGACAGCACAGCGCCCGCCGCTGCGCCGGTAGAACGGTTCGATTATCTCGTGCCGCTGAACCAAAGCACGCAAATAGATGCGCCGCCGCTCTTTGTGGTTGCGGGCATGTTTGGCAACGTGCTGAACCTGCGCCACCTTGCGCTGCCCTTTAACGCGGAACGTCGGGTGTTCGGCGTTCAGGCGCGGGGGCTGATTGGCGATATGGAGCCGCATACCGATGTGGCCGGTGCAGCGCGCGATTACCTGGTCGAGATCCGCAAAGTCCAGCCGAGCGGTCCTTATCTGCTGGGTGGATATTCCGGTGGTGGCATCACGGCCTACGAGATGGCCCAGCAATTGCGAAAAAGCGGCGAAGAGGTGGCTGTATTGGCAATGCTGGATACGCCTTTGCCGGTAAGGCCAACATTAACGGCGGTTGATAAGGCACTGATCAAGCTGGCAGAGATGCGCCGAAAAGGACCAGGATATCTGGTCGAATGGGTCCGCGCGCGCCGCGCATGGCAACAGGCGGTTCGCGACGGAACGGCCACCGCAGTTGGTGGTGGCGGCGAATTCAACAACGAGAAAATTCGCGATGCGTTTCTGACCGCTGTCGGGGCTTACCAGACGCCCGATTGGGACGGTCCGATGACGCTTTTCCGTCCGCCGATGGATTTCCATTGGAAAGTATCCAAGGGCCGTTGGGTCACCTCGGAAAAGGAGTATCTCTACGCGGACAATGACTGGCAGCGCTATGTGCCGCATGTCGATGTCATCGAGGTGCCGGGGGATCATGAGAGCATGGTTCTGGCCCCGAATGTGACGGTATTGGCGCAGGAATTAAGCGAGATCATTGCCCGAAATCTGGGGCTGGACGCGGATGAGGAAGAGGACGCGTTTCGCACTGCGACGGCTGCCGAATGAATACCGTTTCGATAGATACAATTCCGATAGATAATGCGCCGGACCCACGGGTTCTGGTTATCGTGCTGAACTACCGCACGGCTGAGATGACGCTGCGCTGCGTAGAAAGCGCGCTGGCCGATCTGCCGCCAAAGGCGGAATTGATACTGATCGACAATGCATCCGGTGACGGGTCTGCGGCAATCCTGCAGAACGCGGTCAATGCGCGCGGTTGGGACAAGGACGGCAAGGTGCGCCTGATCTTGTCGGAGGTGAACGGCGGCTTTGGCGCGGGCAACAACATTGGTCTGCGCGCCACGATGACCGACGGCGCCGCGCCGGATTATTTTTATGTGCTGAACTCGGACGCATTCCCCGATCCCGGCTGCACGATGGGCCTGTTGCGGCACATGCAAATCACGCCAAAAGCGGGCATGGTCGGCAGCCACGTGCGCGGCGATGATGATGTGCCGCACACAACCGCGTTCCGGTTTCCGTCGATTGCGGGCGAATTTGAGGGGGCGGCACGGTTTGGTCCTATTTCGCGGCTACTACACAAGTCGATTGTTGCCCCGGACCTGCCAAAAACAACGCAGCAGGTCGATTGGGTCGCGGGTGCCAGCGTGATGATGCGCGCCGACATGCTGCGCGATATCGGCCTTTTTGATGAGACGTTTTTCCTCTATTTTGAGGAAACCGATCTGTGCAAGCGGGCCGCCAATGCCGGCTGGGAACGCTGGTATATGCCGGATGTCGGCGTTGTGCACATCGGCTCTGTTTCGACCGGCATGAAGGAATGGCAGCGTATGCCTGCCTATTGGTTCGCCTCGCGCCGTCATTACTTTGTGAAAAACCACGGGCGCGCCTATGCGGCTTGCGCCTTGATCGCGCGCCTTGCGGGCGGTGCCATCCATACCCTGCGCCGCAGCCTGTCAGGCAAACCCAGCCAGGACCCAGCCTTCTTTTTGCGCGACCTTGCGCGCTTTGGTCTGGGCTTGCCGCTTGAGCGCAAACCCCAGACCCCATCGACCCCCGTCCCGGAGGACAGACTATGACCGTGCCATTCAACCCATCCGCCATCACCGCAATTCTGATGGGCGACGAATCCCTGACGATCGCTTGCGGCGATGTTCTGCTGGCAGGCGGACACCGGATCACGGCGGTCATCACCCGCGACGATGCGGTGCGTGATTGGGCCAAAGGGCAGGGATTGCCCGCGCTGGATGCCCCCGCTGATGTGCTGAACGGCACGCAGGCGGATTGGCTCTTGAGCATTGCAAACCTGCGGATGATCCCGCAAGCGGTTCTGGATCTGCCCGCCAAGGGTGCGATCAACTTTCACGATGGTCCCTTGCCGCGCTATGCCGGTCTGAACACGCCTGCATGGGCCATTATCAACGGTGAGCGGACCCATGGCGTCAGTTGGCATGTGATCGAAGGCGGCGTGGACGAAGGCGATCTGCTGGCCCAGCGGCTGATCGACAT
>JAFMHE010000060.1 GCA_017854675.1 Paracoccaceae bacterium
CCTATGACGATCAGGTCTATGTCGATGACCGCACGATCGACAGCCACATCAAGCGTTTGCGCAAAAAGATGCGCACGGCGGATGACGAATTTTCCGCAATTGAGACACTCTATGGTATTGGATACCGTTACAACGAAGAGTGATCTTGTAGGATGGCCTTTGCCGAGAGGAATTTTGTGCGCGATCTGAGCCAAACACCACGCGAAAACGATGTTGTGCTTGGCGACGACTGGGTTGCGCCCGATAAGGCGGGGCCAGATGAAATGCGCGTGCGCCGGGAACGGCGGGGGTTTTTTTCCCTGCGTCGTTCTCCTTTGACGCGCAAGATCATCATGTTCAACCTGATTGCGTTGAACGTGTTGGTAGCGGGTATTCTGTACTTGAATTCCTCGCGCGATTCTTTGGCAGTCCAACGCGCTGCATCATTGGTTTCTCAGGCTGAATTGATCGCAGATGTGATCGAGGCACAATTGCCCAGCGGTGCGCCGGTTAATCTGGCAACGGGTGACGGTGTTGATGCGGCGGCGACCCTCGCCGGGCTGGATTTGCGCAGCGGGATTGACGTTTTAGTCTACGACCCCGCCGCGACCTTGGTCGCACGTATCGAAGGCAGTTTGACAGCATCGGGTCAGGGCCAGTTGCCCGAACAGACTTCTCCCACAATTTTGACCGACGCGTTGAGTTGGGTATGGAGCAAAGTTTCCGGCGCATTCGGGAATGAGGCAAGCACCGCACCACCGTTAGCTATAGAAGATTTGCTGCGGAACCGTGTGGTCGAGGTCCTTGAAAATGGGACGTTGATTCAGGATATTTATGATCCGAACAGTGGTACATTGTTCACAGTCCTGACCCCGATATTGCAAGGTGATCAGGCCGTCGGGGTTGTCGCATTGGCATCGGTCGCCGGTGAGATTGACAGTTTCGTGCGCAGTGAGCGCGAGCGGGTGTTGCAGATGTTTGTCATTGCGACACTCGTTTCGATCGGTTTGAGCCTTGTTGTGGCATCTACGATTGCGAACCCACTGGCCGATCTGGCTGCTGCGGCCGAACTTAGCCGTGACAAGGATGCGCGCAAGATGAATCCCGGCCGCATCCGGATCCCCGACCTGACCGCCCGCCCGGACGAGATTGGCAGATTGTCGGGCGCGCTGCGTGGCATGGTTTCGGCGCTCTACAACCGGATAGATGGCAACGAACAGTTCGCTGCGGATGTGGCGCATGAGATCAAAAACCCGCTGGCGTCCTTGCGCTCTGCCGTTGGAACGCTGCGGCTGATCAAGCGAGAAGACCAACGTCAAAAGCTGCTCGATGTGATCGAGCATGATGTCCGGCGGCTGGATCGTTTGGTCAGTGATATTTCAAATGCGTCCCGTCTCGACTCCGAGTTGGTCAAAGAAGAAGAAGAAGAGTTCGATCTTCTGAAGATGGTTGGAAATCTCGGTCAATATCTGGGTGAGGATGCGAAATCCAAAGGCATTGATTTCATCACCGACCTGCCCGACAAGCCGATCCTCGTGCATGGCCTCGAAGCGCGGTTGGCGCAGGTTTTCGTTAATCTTATCACGAACGCCATATCGTTTTGTGAAGACGGGGATGCGATCCGGATCTGGGCGCGTAAGCGCGAAAACCGCGTTCTGGTGGTGGTCGAAGACACAGGGCCCGGCATTCCGGATCAGGCGCTTTCCAAGATTTTCAAACGGTTTTATTCGCAAAGACCCGACGAGCATTTCGGCAATAACTCGGGGCTTGGTCTGGCGATTTCAAAGCAAATTGTCGAGGCACACGGCGGCGTAATCTGGGCAGAGAACATTCGCCCGACAGAAGCGGATATCACGTCAGAGCCACTTGGCGCACGGTTTGTCGTGGGACTGCCGACTTAATTCATGGCGCAAGGCTCCGGTTCAGACGCGCCGCCACAAGACGTGCTGCATGCAACCACGGTAAATATTGACGGCAAAGGTGTCATGATCATTGGCAAGTCCGGCGCTGGAAAGTCGGCGCTTGCACTTGAGCTTATGACCCTTGGCGCGAAATTGGTTGCTGATGACAGTACGATCGTTAAGCGGAACGGGGAGACCCTGCAAGCAAGTGTACCCCCGTCGATCAAAGGTAAGATCGAGGCGCGCGGGATAGGCATACTAAAGATACAAGATGCAGGCCCGACCAATGTCGTTCTTGTTGTGGACCTCGATAAAACATCAGACTACCGTTTGCCCGAACCCAGAACGCATGAAGTGCTAGGTATCATGGTGGATTGTTTGCACCGTGTGCCGCATGCGCATTTCGTCGCGTCCATATTGTTTTATGTTAAAGGTATCACATATCCCCAGCATGATGGTAGAACCTGATCCTCAACAGTTGACCAAACCACAATCGCACCGGCGTTTTGTGCTCGTGACCGGACCGTCAGGTGCGGGCAGGTCGTCTGCGTTGAACGTGCTGGAAGACGCGGGTTTTGAGGCAATTGACAATCTTCCGCTGCGTCTGTTGCCCGCCTTGCTGGATGGTGGCGGACAAGAACGTTCAGTTGCGCTGGGAATTGATGCGCGCAACCGCGATTTTTCGACCAACGCGGTGCTGGATTTGATGAGCCAATTGTCTGTTCGAGATGATTTGAGCGCCGAACTGCTGTATCTGGACTGTTCAACCGAGGTTCTTTTACGCCGCTTTTCCGAGACGCGGCGCAGGCACCCATTGGCGCCTGCGGACCGACCGGCCGAGGGTATAGAGCGAGAGCAGACCCTGCTGCGGTCGCTGCGAAAACACGCGGATGTGCTGATTGATACAAGCGAATTGAACGTGCACCAGTTGCGCGCAGAGGTAGAGCATTGGTTCGCGCCTCAGGGGGTTCACCACCTGAGCGTGTCGGTGCAATCGTTTTCGTACAAGCGGGGGCTGCCGCGGTCGGTTGATATGGTCTTTGATTGTCGGTTTCTGCGGAACCCGTATTGGGAACCCGGTCTGCGAAAGCTGGATGGGACCGACAAAAAGGTGGCCGACTATGTGGGCGAAGACGCCAGATTTGCGCCTTTTGCGAAACAGGTGTTCGAGCTAAGCCAATTGGTCCTTCCGGCATGCCAGCAAGAAGGCAAGTCACACGTCTCAATCGCTTTCGGGTGTACGGGCGGGCAACACAGATCGGTCACATTGGCGCAAGAGCACGCATTGCGGCTTGCGGAACAGGGCTGGCAAGTGTCAATTAGGCACAGAGAGCTGGATCGCCAGCGGTCATACGGGGCATCTTCGTGATCGGAATCGTCATCGTCGCACATGGGCAATTGGCACGCGAATACCTCGCGGCCATTGAACATGTTGTGGGTTCGCAAGTCGGCGTGCGCGCGATTGCCATTCAAGCCGACCATGACCGTACCGCCAAAGAGATCGAAATTTGCACCGCTGCCGATGAAGTCGATACAGGATCAGGCGTGGTCATTGTGACGGATCTATATGGTGGATCGCCGTCTAACCTTTCGCTGCGCGCATGCCGACCTGAAAACAGACGCATTATCTATGGCGCTAACCTGCCGATGTTGATCAAACTGGCAAAGTCCCGCGATTTGAGCGTTTCTGACGCCGTACGTGTGGCGCTTGAGGCTGGTAAGAAGTACATCGACAGCCAGAACGTAACTGCGCATTAAAGGCCTGATGAATGACCGAGATATCCCTTGAGATTGTCAACATAAAGGGCCTTCACGCGCGCGCATCCGCCAAGCTGGTCGAAGTGGTCGAGGCGTTCGATGCAAGTGCCGAGGTCAGCAAAGACGGGATGTCAGCGTCCGGCGACAGTATTATGGGGCTTTTGATGTTGGCAGCGTCGATGGGAACCATTATTGACGTCCACACTTCTGGCCCTGATGCGGATGCATTGGCAGAAGCCTTGACCGCCTTGGTGGCTGACAAGTTTGGCGAAGGCAACTGATCGCATTGCCCGCGACCTGAAATGAGGTGATCCCTTGGTGGATGACGTACAAAAACCGACAGCATCAGACATCGCCGGTTCTTCGGACGATGAAACCGTTGATTTTCAGAAATATGATCGCAGCAGTTTGTCCTATGCGTCAACGTTTCAGGACCCTTGGAAATCGCGCGCCATTTCTGCGATTGAACTGTTCACCGGCAAGCTGTCGGTTCTGCGGATGATCCGCCAGTTCGAGAAAAAAGGTGCGCCGACGGGCCAGGCTTTTTGGCGCGCTGCCCTCGACACGATGGGTATTGATCTGACCACACCGCAGGAACAGCTTGATCGCATTCCGCGTGAAGGCCCGGTGGTGGTGGTGGCAAATCATCCGCACGGGATGGTTGATGGTATGATTTTTGCGGACCTGATCGGGCGTGTTCGTTCCGATTACCGCATTCTGACCCGCTCGCTTTTGACGTCGATTGACGAGGTTGCGGGCAGCTACATGATACCGGTGCCGTTCCCGCATGACCCCGAGGCGCAACGCAAAGGGGTCGCGATGCGGGCCGCCGCGATGAAGCACCTCAAAGAAGGGGGTGTTGTGGCCCTGTTTCCGTCAGGCGTGGTGGCATCATCAGAGACATGGTGGGGCCCAGCTGTCGAAGCGGAATGGAACGTGTTTACCGCCAAGATGATCCGCCGGTCTGGTGCGACAGTGCTGCCGGTAAAGTTCCCCGGGCAGAACAGCCGGGCGTACCAGATCGCGAATCAAGTAAGCCCGATGTTGCGCCAAGGTCTGTTGCTGCATGAGATCGTGCATAGCTGCAACAAACCTCAGGCGCCTATTGTTGGCCATGCGATCGCGGCATCCGAAGTGGACGCGCGCGCTGATGATCCGCGCAAGTTCATGGCATGGTTGCGTGCCCATACCCTCGCGCTGAAGGACTGATCCCAGGATATTCCTGATCTGGTTTCAGCGTGTCGGGACAGGCACCTCACCGCGATAATCGTAAAATCCACGCTGTGTCTTGCGGCCCAGCCATCCCGCCTCGACATATTTGGTCAGCAGGGGGCAGGGACGGTATTTGGTGTCTGCAAGGCCATCATGGAGCACATTCATAATCGCAAGGCAGGTGTCCAAACCGATAAAATCCGCCAACTCAAGCGGACCCATCGGGTGATTTGCACCTAACTTCATCGAACTGTCGATAGATTGAACGTTCCCGACACCTTCGTACAACGTATAGACGGCCTCGTTGATCATTGGCATCAGGATGCGGTTCACGATAAATGCCGGGAAGTCTTCCGCACTGGCGGCGGTCTTGCCCAGCCGATCAACAACGGTCTTGCAAGCAGCAAAAGTCGGCTCGTCCGTGGCGATGCCGCGAATAAGCTCTACCAACTGCATGACTGGGACCGGGTTCATAAAGTGAAACCCCATGAACTTTTCGGGCCGGTCGGTCCGGCTGGCAAGGCGCGTGATAGAGATAGACGACGTATTCGATGTCAGAATTGTTTCGGGCTTAAGATGCGGCAAAAGTTCGTCAAATATCGCTTGTTTTACGGTTTCGCGCTCGGTCGCGGCTTCGATCACCAGATCGCTTTGACCCAAGTCCGTCAGTGTCTGGGTGGTGCTGATGCGCGCCATAGCAGTCGTCATGTCGGTTTCAGAGATTTTGCCCCGCCCTACCTGCCGAGACATGTTCCCTTCGACCAGCTCAAGCGCGCTTTTCAGCGCTTCTGCGCTGACGTCTGTCAGCAGAACATCATATCCCGCGAGCGCCATGACATGCGCAATGCCATTGCCCATCTGGCCTGCGCCGACGATGCCGATTGTCTGGATGTTCATGAGCTGTCCTTTGTGTATTTCAGAGCCACATTAGGACGCCAACAGGTCGTCCCGCAAGGGCAGGGTTTGACCAAGATTTGCACTAAATTTTCACATTAAGCGAATCGCAGCACTTGCCGCTGCATTCTGTCCTTGGGTGAAAATAAAGGTGGGTGAGATGACCTATAATGCAGTGGGGCCAAGGGCCCTAGATTATTTACCGTGCCGATATGGCACATCACGGCTATTGTTTCGCGGGCCAAGACGCGATCTTAAGAAGGCGTATTGCGCCTTTATTGGTGGGACGGAAACCTATGGAAAGTTTATTGACCAGCCATTCCCGGCATTGGTCGAAGCGGAACTGAATGTTGCCTGTGTCAATTTCGGGCAGGCGAATGCGGGGGTCGATGCGTTCGCGAACGATCCTTTTGTCATGGAGGCCGCAAAAAATGCGGAGGTTGCCGTCGTTCAGGTTCTTGGCGCGCAGAATATGACCAACAGGTTCTATGCTGTGCATCCGCGCCGAAATGACCGGTTTATTTCGACGTCTTCCTTGTTGCGCACGATTTACCGCGAAGTCGATTTTGCCGATTTCCACTACAACAAACATATGCTCAGTTGTCTGATGGCTGTTTGCCCCGACAGATTTGCGGCGGTCCGTCAGGAGCTTCAGGATGCTTGGCTCGCACGCATGCGCTTCATGCTCAGGCAAATCCGGGGCAAGTCGATCCTGTTGTGGTTCGCGCAAAATCCACCACCGCGTGGCAATCCCGAAGGGCCTGACCTGGGACCTGACCCGCTGTTTGTGACCCAGTAAATGATTGACGAAGTGTCTGGCTATGCGACTCATTTTCTTGAGGTCGTTGCATCGCCCCAAGCACAAAGTGAAGGGTTAGACGGGATGTTCTATGACGATATGGAAACGATGATCGCGTCCGAACTGATGGGGCCAAAGGCACACGAGGAAGCGTCCGTAGCGCTTGCCGATATGATCAGACAGTTGCGTTGAAACAAGAAAGGCCCGCTATCGAGCGGGCCTTTCAAATTCGAATTTCGCAGGTACGCTTAGAGCTTGCTGGTCAACTCTGGGACGGCATCGAACAGGTCAGCGACCAGACCGAAATCGGCAACCTGAAAGATAGGTGCTTCTTCGTCTTTGTTGATCGCAACGATGATCTTGCTGTCCTTCATACCGGCCAAGTGCTGGATCGCGCCGGAAATTCCGACCGCGACATAAAGGTCAGGCGCAACCACTTTGCCGGTCTGGCCAACCTGCCAGTCGTTCGGTGCATAGCCGGAATCAACCGCAGCACGCGATGCGCCCACGGCGGCACCCAGCTTGTCGGCCAATTGTTCGATCATGGCAAAATCGGCCTCTGATCCAACACCACGTCCACCGGACACAACCACACCCGCAGATGTCAGTTCTGGACGGTCGCTTGCGGCTACTTTGTCTTCGATCCAGCTCGACATGCCGGGGTCCGCAACGGCGCTGATGGTCTCTATCGAAGCAGAGCCGCCTTCACCGGCAGCATCAAAAGACGCACCACGGAATGTGATGACCTTTTTCGCGTCAAGCGATTTGACCGTCTGGAGCGCGTTACCCGCATAGATCGGGCGTTCGAATGTGTTGGCATCAACCACACCAGATGCGTCAGAGATAATCATCACATCCAGCAGTGCCGCGACACGTGGCATCACGTTCTTGGCGTCTGTGGTGGCTGGTGCGACGATATGCTCGTAATCGCCCGCAAGCGATACGATAAGCGCGGCAGTCGCTTCGGCAAGGCGGTGACCAAGGGAGGCATCTTCGGCAACCAGCACTTTGCTGACGCCGTCGATTTTAGCGGCGGCGGCACCGGCTGCAGCGGCAGAACCGCCTGCGGCCAGAATCGTCACATCACCCAGCTGTTTGGCCGCGGTCACAGCTTTTGCTGTCGCGTCCATCGCCAGTTCGCCGTCTGTTACTTCTGCAAGGAGTAGAACAGCCATTTACACAGCCCCCGCTTCTTTGAGTTTTTCGATCAGTTCATCGACTGATGCGACTTTGATGCCTGCCGCACGTGCTGCTGGCTCAACTGTTTTGACGATTTCCAGACGGTTTGCGACTTCAACGCCGTAATCTGCCGGTGTCTTTTCATCCAAAGGCTTTTTCTTGGCCTTCATGATGTTGGGCAGCGACGCATAGCGCGGCTCGTTCAGGCGCAAATCGACGGTTACGACTGTCGGCATGGTCACTTCGATGGTCTGCAAACCGCCGTCCACTTCGCGGGTAACTTTGGCTTTGTCGGCTGTGATCTCAAGCTCGGACGCGAATGTCGCCTGCGACCAGCCCATGAGAGCGGCGAGCATTTGGCCCGTTGCGTTCATGTCGTTGTCGATTGCCTGCTTACCACAAAGCACGAGGCCTGGCTGCTCTTCGTCTACGATTCCCTTGAGGATCTTCGCAACTGTCAGCGGCTCAATGTCGTTGTGCACGTCGTCGGTGGCCACAACTAGGATCGCGCGGTCCGCGCCCATCGCCAAAGCGGTGCGAAGGGTTTCCTGAGACTGCTTCACGCCGATTGAAACCACGACGATTTCATCAACCTGACCGGCTTCTTTCAAGCGGATCGCCTGTTCGACGGAAATCTCGTCGAACGGGTTCATCGACATCTTTACGTTGGCAAGATCAACACCCGATCCGTCCGCTTTTACGCGTACTTTCACGTTGTAGTCGATCACACGTTTGACAGGTACAAGCACCTTCATGAGCGTCTCTCTCCTAGGTTACGACTCGCCCCGGACGGGGGAGTAAAAGAATAATCTGGTCTGGGTTTAGCGAAATCCAGCATCTGAAAACAGGGCAAAATCGGCATATATCAGCTTAAGGACGCCGCGTTTCGATGTGTGAGCGCTGCGCGGGGCGTTTGGTTTGCTACTCAAGCGGCTTTATCCGTCATCAGCGGTTTGCGCCCGGCACCCATAATACGTCATCCTTGCCACTGTTGTTGGCCATGCGTGCGGCGACAAAGAACCAATCGCTGAGGCGGTTCAGGTACTTTACGGCGGCTGGATTAATCGCCGCGTCACCGGCCAGCAGAACGGCAAGGCGTTCAGCACGGCGCGCGACAGTCCGGCAGACGTGCAATTGCGCCGCAAGCGCCGTGCCGCCCGGCAGAATAAAACTGCGCAAAGGTTCCAGTTCGGCATTCATCACGTCAATTTCCGCCTCAAGCCGGTCCACCTGAGAGGAGGTCATGCGCAAGGGCGGATATTCCGCGTCCTTGTCGGCGGCCATGTCGGGCCTGCACAGATCAGCCCCCAGATCGAACAGATCGTTCTGAATGCGGCTCAACGCATCATCGGTCTCGTCGGTCGCGGATAGGCGCGCGACACCGACAAAACAATTCAGCTCATCGCTGGTGCCATAGGCTTCGACACGGGCGTCATATTTGGCGACCCGGTCGCCATTGCCCAATGCCGTCGTACCCGCATCGCCGGTACGCGTGTAAATTCTGTTCAGTACAACCATCAGCCTGCATCCCCGCGTAGCCAGACAAACCCTAGGATCAGCAAAACGGCAATAAACTGTGCGATGATGCGGTAGCGCATCAACTTGTTGCTGTTCTTTTTGTTGAATGCCCCGCCGCCTGCAAATCCGCCAAGGCCGATCATTAGAACAACCACAACGGCCAGTACAGCCAAAAGAACAACTATAAACAGCGGATCGTCGGTCATATGCTTTCCCTCATTTAAAGGGTGATGTAGCGGGCTTGTCTGTCAGCGCAACCCCATCGTTGGGCCAAAGCATCCAAGCGACCGCTAGCCGCGCATTACCCGATCAAGCGCACGGGTAGGCAAAAGGCGCCGCATCAGGCCGGAAAAATAGGTGGGCAGTGTGACGTAATACCGCGCACGGGGGCGCGGGTTTTCGATGGCGTGGACAAGTTTTGCAACCACGGCATCGGGCCCCAGTTCCAGTTTTGTCTTTTTGACCGAATCGTAAAGGCGGGGTCGCAGTTCTGCGTCATATTGGCTGGCACGCACCGAAGATTTCCAATCAATCCAGCGCTCGAACTGGAGGATCGAGTTGTTGCGGAATTCCGACGTAATCGGCCCCGGTTCAATCAGAACGATGTGAATATCGGTATCCGCCATCTCCATGCGCAGTGTGTCGGTCAGCCCCTCAAGGGCGAACTTTGTAGCATTGTACGCGCCGCGCCACCGCATTGCGATCAGCCCCAAGACGGAGGAACACTGCACAATCCGCCCATGACCTTGCGCGCGCATCACCGGGATCAGTGCGCGCGTCAGCGTGTGCCAGCCGAAAAAGTTGGCCTCGAAAATCGCGCGCAACGCGTCGGTGGGCATGTCTTCGACAGCGCCGGGTATCGCAAAGGCGCCATTATTGAAAACAGCGTCCAGCGTGCCGCCGGTTGCCTCTAGAACTTCAGCCAGTCCGGCATGGATGGTCGCCTCGTCTGCGTAATCAATGCGCGGTGCGTCGAACCCTTCGGCTTGCAGGCGCGTGCAGTCTTCGGCCTTGCGGCAGGATGCAAATACGCGCCAACCGCGCGCTTTAAGCGTATGTGCGGCCGCATAACCGATCCCGCTTGAACAGCCGGTGATAAGGATGGAACGCATGGGAGAAATGTCCAAGTTGGTTCAAGGGAGTTAAGGGCCGATTGAGCGGAGCGCGCCGTTTTAACCGTCCGTCAGCAAGAAATCTGCCATCCACCCTTCGGTACCGCCGCCAAGAAGGCGCAGCCGGACCCAGCCATCTCCATTGTCTTCAAGGATCTCGACCTCGTCGCCGCGCACCAACCGCGTCACAATGCCGAAATCGGTGCCCGGTCCACCACGGACGTTCACCCGATTGCCGGAAACGGTGCGAATATCATCAAACAATGCAGTGCTGGTGATTGTGACCTGCGTTGTCTCTGTGGTTGGCACAATCAGACTGGGAATGATGGCAGGTGTGTCAGCGCTTTCGCTGATTGAACCGATGTTGCGCGGCACGCCGGTGTTGGATGACGCGAGCGGCGCAGTGGGATCAGCGCTGTCTGTATCGGCCAGCGACTCTTCCAATGCTGACAGGTTCAGCGCCACCCGCGTCACGTCCTCGTTCATGGGTGGATCGGTATCGACCAATGCAGTCTGTGACGCAGTCTGCGCGCTAGTGTCCGGTTCGGAAACGACCGCTTGTTCAACGGATATAGCTGGCGTGTCAGTAACAGGTTCCGGTTTTGGCATGAGATGCGCCATGCGCACACTTGCGGGTTCAAATTCCTCTCCGCCGCTCATCTCGTAGAACGCCCAGCCGAGAAAGCCGAAAGAAATCAATATAAACTTGTTCATCACAAACCCCAGCACACGCCGCCTTGCCTTGCCCCGAAAATGTCGGGAGTTGCAAGAGAACGCGTTTCAAACCCAAACCATCAATATCAAAGAAAGTTAGAAAAAGTCAGGGGAAAACGCGAAACGCCTTCCCGTTAAAACAATTTCGCGCATTGTCAGGACAATTCGGTTCAGTATCGCATCCGCCGCTTGCCGCCCTGACGGTGGTTGGCTACTAAGACCGTCATGTCAGATGTCACAGATCCCTCCGAGGCGGCACGCAACGTCTCCGAACCCCTGCGCCGGGCGCTGGGCGATCGGTATCTGACCTATGCGTTGTCCACGATCATGCACCGCGCGCTGCCGGACGCCCGCGACGGGTTGAAGCCGGTTCATCGCCGTATTCTGTACGCGATGCGCGAACTGCGGCTGGCGTCGAATGGCGGATTCCGTAAATCGGCCAAGATTTCTGGCGACGTGATGGGCAACTACCATCCGCACGGCGACGCCGCGATTTATGACGCTATGGCGCGTTTGGCGCAGGACTTTAACGTCCGGTATCCACTGGTCGACGGTCAGGGTAATTTCGGCAACATCGACGGCGATAACCCGGCGGCAGCACGCTATACCGAAGCGCGTATGACGGCCGTGGCCGAGGCGATGCTGGAGGGGCTCAACGAGAACGCCGTTGATTTCCGCGACAACTATGATGGGACGCTGACCGAACCTTCGGTGCTGCCCGCGCAATTCCCCAACCTGCTGGCCAATGGCTCCAGCGGCATTGCCGTGGGGATGGCCACGAACATCCCACCGCATAACATCGCGGAACTGTGCGACGCCTGTATCCACCTGATCCGCACGCCGGATGCGCGCGATGATACGCTGTTGAATTTCGTGCCCGGCCCCGATTTCCCGACGGGAGGCATTATTGTTGAGCCGCCAGAAAATATTGCGGCGGCCTACCGCACCGGTAAAGGTGGTTTCCGCCTGCGGTGCCGGTGGGAGGTTGAGGATCTGGGGCGCGGTCAGTGGCAGATTGTTGTCACCGAAATTCCCTATCAGGTGCAGAAAAGCAAACTGATCGAGAAGATTGCCGAAGCGATCCAGATCAAGAAAATCCCGATCCTTGGCGATGTGCGCGACGAGAGCGCGGAAGACATCCGGCTGGTGCTTGAACCACGGTCCAAGAATGTCGATCCCGAGGTTCTGATGGGTATGATGTACCGTCATTCCGATCTGGAAGTGCGGTTCTCGCTGAACATGAACGTGTTGATCGACGGGGTCACACCTAAGGTCTGTTCGATGAAGGAAGTGCTGCGCGCCTTTCTTGATCACCGCCGTGAAGTGTTGCACCGCCGGTCGACCCACCGGATGGAGAAGATCGACCACCGGTTGGAGGTGCTTGAGGGTTTCATCGTTGCCTTCCTGAACCTTGACCGTGTGATCGACATCATCCGCTATGACGATGATCCCAAGCCCGCGCTGATGCGTGAGGATTGGGGAAAAAGCCATGTCCGCGCGATGGACGAGAAAGACTATGTCTCGCCCCCGCCCGGTGAGGGTGAATTGTCGGATGTGCAGGTCGACGCAATCCTGAACATGCGCTTGCGGTCCTTGCGACGTCTGGAAGAGCTTGAATTGCTGCGTGAGCAATCCGAATTGATGGAAGAACGCGCGGGCCTCGAGGATTTGCTGGAAAGCGATGATCTGCAATGGCGCGCGATTACGGATCAGTTGAAGGCCACCAAAAAGCAGTTTGGCAAAGATTGGCATGGCGGTGCCCGGCGCACCACATTTGCCGAAGCCGGTGAGATTGAAGATGTACCGATCGAGGCGATGATCGACCGTGAGCCGATCACGGTTGTCTGTTCGCAGATGGGTTGGATCAGGGCAATGACCGGGCACATTGATCTGGCGCGCGAATTGAAATTCAAAGATGGCGATGGCTCGCGGTTTGTGTTCCACGCCGAAACAACGGACCGGTTGCTGGTATTCGGCTCCAACGGTCGGTTTTATACGATTTCGGCGTCAAATTTGCCCGGTGGTCGCGGCATGGGGGAACCCCTGCGGCTGATGGTCGATCTGCCGAACGAGGCGCAGATTGTTGCACTGTTTATCCATCAACCGGATCGCAAGCTGCTGGTCGCTTCCTCTTCCGGGGATGGTTTCGTGGTGCCCGAAAACGAAGTTGTGGCGCAGACCAAGAGCGGCAAACAGGTGTTGAACGTGCGCGGTGAGACGTCCGCATTGGTGTGCCATCCGGTGAACGGGGATTCGGTGGCTACCGTGGGTGAGAACCGCAAGGTGCTGGTGTTCGGGCTGGATGAACTGCCCGAAATGGGCCGTGGCAAGGGCGTCAGGTTGCAAAAATACAAGGATGGTGGGCTGTCGGATGCAACCACCTTTAGCCGCGCAGAAGGGTTAAGCTGGCTTGATCCGGCCGGACGGACACGCACCCAGACCGAACTGGACGAATGGACCGGCAAGCGTGCCTCTGCAGGGCGCATGGCACCGCGTGGTTTCCCGCGCGACAACAAATTCAATTAACGTCGCGCGATGACGGATATCGTCTCGAAAGGGCCGTGGGGGTCTCCACCCAAGACCCTCCCGCCTGCGCCCCCTGCCGCTGCATTGCCTGAAACCGATGGATTGGGTGTTGAATTTGTCGGCAAGCGTGGCGCGCTGTTCTGGTTGGCGTTAAAGACGGGTTTTTTCACAATCCTGACGCTTGGCTTCTACCGGTTCTGGATGAAAACACGGCTGCGGCGGTGGTATTGGTCCGCGATCAGACCGGGCGGCCACCCGATGGAATACGTGGGCGACCCGATTGAAAAGCTGCTTGGGTTTTTCATCGCCGTTGTGATTCTGACGTTTTATATCGGCATTGTTAATCTGCTTTTGATGTTCGTCAGCTTTTCTGTCTTCAGCTCGTCTTGGCTGGGCTATATCGCCAGTTTCGCAGGCCTTGTGCCGCTATGGTTTTATGCCAGCTACCGGGCCCGGCGTTATGTGTTGGCGCGGACGCGGTGGCGCGGTGTCAGGTTCGGGTTGGAAAAAGGTGCGTGGGGATACGCGGGTCGCGCGCTGTGGTATTGGGCGCTGACGATTGTTAGTTTGGGTATCCTGTGGCCCCGAATGACGTTCTGGTTGGAAAAATACCGCACCGACCGCACTTTTTTCGGATCTGCGCGCCTGCATCAAGGCGGGCGTTGGACGATGCTCTACCGCGCGACATGGCCTTTTGCCGCCAGTCTGCTTTTACTTGGGCTGACCCTGCTATGGGTTCTGTGGATTGATCCAGTTTTTCCGTCGGGTGGATTGGACGGTGCGCAAGTTCTGTCTGAATTTGATGCATTGTTTCGCGGCCAATGGACTGCGATGGACCTTGGCAATCCGGAACGGCTTTTGTTTATCCCTTTCGCGCTGTCGGGGATGTTGTTCGGCGCAATTTATTACAATTGGGTCGCCAAGCGGATCATGGCCGCACACAAATGCGCCGATGGCATAGAGTTCGCGTCTAATTTGAGCGGATTGCGGGTGACGTTCATCTATGTGCTGGGGAATTTCCTGTCTTACATGGTGCTGGTCGTTGGTATTGTCCTGTTGGTTTTTATGGCGGCGGCGGTTTTCGGGTTTGGTTTTGTGCCCGAAGCGGCGCAAGCAGGCATGCTTGCCACGATGCCGCGCTGGGCGACATTGCTGCTGTTGGGGGTCGTTTACGTAAGCATCTTTTTGCTGTGGGGTGTTTTGCACAATACCTTTGTCACGTTCCCCTTGATGCGGCACATGGCGCGCACGACTTCTTTGTCCCAGACCGCAGGTCTCAATCAGGTCAGCCAGCGCGCCCGTGACGAATTCGCCGAAGCCGAAGGTTTTTCCGAGGCGCTTGATCTGGGGGCCGCGATATGAGCACGGGCTTTGACGGTATGGGCGCGCGTTATTTCGACGGGGATCGCCCAATGCCGCAGGAGGTCAGCTTGCATATCGCCGCTGGCATGCTGCAGATTGGTCTGGATGATGACATGGTGCACCGCTGGCCCGTCGCCGATGTGCGACTGCTGCCTGATGTGGCGGGTAAATCTGTGGAAACGGGTGTCATACTGCGCGTAATAACAGATCCTCTGGCGCGGCTTTTCGTGAAAGACCTCAGTATTTTGCAGCATCTGCCGCACCTCAAGCACCGCGCACCACCAAAGGGGCGCAGGCGATTGGTGGCTTGGGCCGTCGCTGCTGTGGCGGCGGTTGGCATCCAGATTGGCGTTTTGGTCCCCTTGTTGGCCGACAATCTGGCCGGGTTTATCCCCGCATCCGGCGAACGCGCACTGGGCGAAGCGACTTTCGGCCATATCCGCGAAGCATTGGATGAGACCGGGCTGAACCCGCTGGAAACCTGCGAAGCACCGGAAGGGGTCGCGGTTGTTGATGCAGTGGTGGCGCGGCTCGGTTCGGGGCAGGATTTCCGTGATGACGTCACTGTTTTTGTGCTCGACCACCCGATGGTCAACGCCTTTGCCTTGCCCGGTGGTTTCGTGGTGCTGTTCCGGGGGCTGATTGACGCCGCAGAGCACCCCGATGAGGTGACTGCGGTGCTGGCCCATGAGATCGGCCATGTGATCAGCCAAGATCCGACGCGCCACGCGTTACGATCGGCGGGGTCTATCGGTGTGTTGGGGCTGCTGTTTGGTGATTTTGCAGGCGGCGCTGCGGTTCTCTTTCTGACGGAAAGGTTGATTTCGGCGCAATATTCGCAAAAAGCCGAAAGCGGTGCAGACGCCTTTGCCCATGACATACTGGAGCAGGCCAATATTTCGCCTGCGGCCCTTGGGGACATGTTTGCCAACATGCGCGAAAAGCACGGAGATGCGGAAGGCGTGACTGCGCATTTTCTGTCCCATCCGGCGCTGGGCGCGCGTATTGACGCGGCTTTGGCCGCTGCGGATGACACGCGCACCTACACGGCGTCAATGTCGCCTGTCGAATGGGCCGCGTTGCAGGGCATCTGCGACTGACGCAGCGCGGTGGTTGTGCTTTGCATTGCACCATACGGCGTGCCGCAGTATTGGTTGCACTCTTTCGGTTTGGGGGCTGTTGTTATGTTGCGTGTCTTGTCGGTTTTCGTGTCGTTGATGTTTCTGGTTGCCTGCAATGGCGCGGCGGACCTTGGCAAACCTGCGGTGCCGCTTGGTGACTTTAAGCTTGTGCATAACATTGCTGTCGCGCCCAAGGCGCAAAAGGGCCCGTTAAGCCGCGAAGTGAGTAAAGAGGAGCTTGCCAAAGCCCTGTCAGATGCGACCGCCGAGCGATTTGGACGCTACGATGGCGCGCGGAACTACCATTTTGGCATGAGCGTCGAAGGCTACGTTTTGGCGCAGCCGGGCATCCCGCTGGTATTTGCCCCAAAATCGATTCTTATTGTCAATCTTACCGTTTGGGATGACGCCAAGAACAAAAAGCTGACGCCCAAACCGCATCAGATCACGGTTTTCGAATCTTTCGATCAGGGTCCGATTGTAGGATCAGGCTATACCAAGTCGGCCGAAGAGCAGCTCAAGAACCTCAGCCAGAATGCGGCAAAGTCGATTGAAAACTATCTTGTAAGGCAAAATCGGGCAGAGGGCTGGTTCAACGGTGCGTCCACTGACACCGCGACAGTGGCAGTTGCTGAGGAATAAGACCGGTCCACCCAAGCAAGTGCCAACTCCCGCTTGATTTTATCGTTCAGACCCAATACATCGCGCGCCATATCGGATGTGTGAACCTGTGACGCGCGTCTTTCACCAATCGGGCCACCCCATGGCCCCTCACTAAAATAAAGGGTGCTATACCATGGCAAAGGCAAAGTTTGAACGTAACAAGCCACACGTTAACATCGGCACA
>JAFMHE010000294.1 GCA_017854675.1 Paracoccaceae bacterium
AAAAAGTTCAAAGTGGCGATGCGAAAAAATCCCATCTCGCCCGCCACAAAGGCAAAGGCCAGTGCGACGCCTGCCAGTGTAAAGGCCACTGGAAAGCCCAGCATCAACATCACAATAGTGACGCCGAACATGAGAATGTCTGGATGGGCCATCAGCCAATCAATCATGTCAGGTGTCCTCGCCCTGGATCAGGACGTTGATCGCCCGGATCAGGAACGAAACCGCAGCCAGCCCCAGAAGGACGCAAAAGGCCAGCAGACTGGTCTTGAGCAGCCAGACGTAAGGAATGCCTGAGATCTCCATTGACGTCTCGCGCGTTTTCCACGACCGCTGGACATACGGCAGCGACCGATCCCACATCAGCCACACGAAAGGCCCAAGCAGGAAAAGCGTGCCAAAAATGTCGATCACAGCTTTGCCCCGCCTTGACAGCATCGCGTAGAATATATCGACGCGCACATGCTCGTTCTCTTTCAAGGCCCAACCTGCCAGCCCGACAGCAAGGACCGCAAAACAGTACCCCACCGCCTCAAACAGCCACACATGCCCGATGCCAAAGACATAGCGCAGTGCGGCATTGGCAAAGACGAATATCACAAGCGGCAGCATCAGGCAGGCAAGGACCTTGCCCGAGGCGACGGTAATCCGGTCGATGAAATTGGCGATGGCGATCATAAATGGGGCCCGGCCTCTTAGCGCAGTTCTGCCCTCCAAGCGGGCAGCACAAGCGCACCCGGACACAGGCCCGGATGCGCGCGTTGCAGGTCGCGGTCGCTTACGACTTGGTCATCTCGTATTGACGCGCCCGCGCCTTATAAAAGGGCACTTCTGAGGCGACCGAATATTCGACCGCGTTTTTCAGGTACTCCGCGTAGCTGGCGTAGACTTCTGCCGCCATGTCATCGACATCGCCCAGTTCCGCCACCGTTTCAGCGGACTTGACTGCCAGCGCATCAATCACATCCTGCGGATACTCGCGCACATCGACGTTGTGCTCGTTCTTGAGGGTCTGGAAGAAGTTGGCGTTGTTGTACGCCCAGGCCCCGCAGTTGACTGAATTGATCGCCTCAATGATACGCTGAACGATGGCTTGGTTCTTATCGCCCAACTCGTCCCAGACAGTGGCGTTTATGGCAATCTCACCGGCCGAATTCGGCTCCTGAAATCCCGGCGCATAATAATATTTGGCATGTTGGTAGAAGCCGGACACGGTATCAAGCCACGGGCCCTGCAATTCAGTCGCATCCAGTGCGCCTGATTGCAGCGCGGGGAAAACCTCTTGGGCGGGGATCAAAACGGCGTTGGCACCCACGCGGCGCATCACTTCGCCGCCAAGGCCCGGAATACGCATGGTGATGCCGCGCAGGTCCTCTAGGCTGTTGATTTCCTTGTTGAACCATCCGCCCATCTGAATGCCAGTCTGGCCACAGGTAAAGGGGACCACGCCCACAAGATCGCGGAATGCCTTGTGCTGCAGGTCCTGCCCGCCGCCGTGATACATCCACGCCATGTGCTCCAGCGCGGTCAGACCAAACGGTATTTGCGAGAAAAACGCAGCTGGTTGCCAACTGCCTGTCAGATAAACTGGGGTGGAGTGCAGACAGTCCGCTGCGCCTGAGCCTACCGCATCATAGACCTCGAATGAGGCGACAAGTTCACCTGCGGCGGCGACATCGACGGTGAGCGCCCCATCGGTCATCTGTTCAAGATATTCAGAGAACTGATAGGCCATGGATGCAAGGCCCGGGAAGTTATGTGGCCATGACATGACCATCTGAAGTTTGCGATTCCCTTGTGCATAGGCCGGTGCGGCAAGCGCGGTAGGGGCCGCGACGGCACCCGTTTTCAAAAATGTACGGCGATTCAAAGTCATGCTGTTCCTCCCAATTGGCAGCGTTTTGCGGAGAATATTCCGCGTTGCGTCACCGCACTGCCTTTTCTTGTAAGACTTGATTAATGCGTGCGGCGTCTGAGTTGCTTTACCGACGAGTGTGTGGCGAAAGTGGGCTTCAGTCAACCAAACGATTGCTTGGTAAAAAGCTTTTTCTTCCGTCTGTTCTGGTGATCCTCCTGTTCCTTTTCGGGATGGCGATGTCAGCCGCCGATATTCTCGCGTTTCACTTCGATGCCCGCGCGCGCGCGGTCCCAGGTATCGGCCGTCACGCCAGCATCGCGCAGGATGTGTTTTTGCACCTTTTGCGTGGGTGTTTTGGGCAGGTCGTCAACGATGCGAATGTAATGGGGCAGCATGAAATGGGCCATACGGTCGCGCAGATAATCAAAAAGCGATTTGGGATCGATCACGCAGCCTTTTACGGGCACGACAACGATCAGCACCTCGTCCTCGTTGTGCGCACTTGGTACCGGAACGGCGGCGGACTCTGCCACGTCAGGGTGTGCGTTCACCTCGGCTTCGACTTCAAAAGAAGAAATGTTCTCACCTCGCCTGCGAATGGCGTCCTTGATCCGGTCGACGAAATAGAAATACCCCTGTTCGTCATACCGAAAGGCGTCGCCGGTATGGAACCAGCCGTTCCGCCATGCCTCGGCTGTGGCTTCGGGGTTCTTGTAATACCCGTGGTTCTGGCCCCAGACCGTGTCGGTGCGCACGATCAACTCGCCTGCAGCACCCGGCGCCACCTCACAGTCGTTTTCGTCCACAACCCGCGCGTCCACCCCGTCGCGCAGTACGCCGCAAGTGCCTGCCTCGGGCGGATAGGGTTGCGACACCATCGGGGATGAGATTTCAGTCATGTTGAACGTGGTCCGCAGGGTGATCCCATGGCGTTTGCCCAACCGGCGGGCATCATCGTTCCACGGCACACAGATGGCCTTTCGCAAGGTGTGGTCCTGATCATCGGGGCTTTCGGGCAGTTTGTTCAGGAAGGTGATGATCGCCCCCAGCAGCAGCGAATTGGTGATCCTTTCCTGACGTATGGTGTCCCAGAACTTGTCTGTCTTGAAATGCGTATCCAGATGGCACGAGCTGCCGGTCCCAAGTGCGATGTTGAAATAAACCGTCCCGCCGACATGAAACAGCGGCAAATTGACAAGGGTATGATCGGTATCGTCGATATAATCATGCGCGACCGGACCCATTGCATGGCCCTGTATATAAGAGGACAACACCGCCTTGGACGGGCCCGTCGTGCCGGAGGTAAAGATGATGTATTGCGTGTCCCATGGCTGCACTGGCTGAGGGATGCCGCCGAGGCCCGCGTCGGCCCGAAGCGCGTCAGCCCCGTGACAGGTTAACCCATCAAGCTGGCCTGTCCCGTGCGTGACGATCACGTCCGTCAGCGCGCCACAATCAATCGTTTCCAGCCTGTCCAGCAGATCGGCGTGGCAGATCATCAACCGCGCATCCGACAGCTTGACCACATGTTCCAGCAGCTTGCCTTTGTAGGCGATATTCACCGGCACATAGACAGCGCCGAGATAGTTCAACCCAAACCATACCAGCAGTGCCTGGCGGTTGTTGGGCTGCCATGACAGTACGTGATCGCCCTTCTTCACGCCCAAGGCCTGCAGGGCCGCTGCCGCGCGGCGGGTTTCATCCAGCGTCTCGGACCAACTCCAACGCGCGCCACCGTCAAAGCTGACAAACAGATCATCGGGTTTGCGCGCCGCCCAATGTTCCAGCTGATAGGCCAGAACGCAGTCTTCGGCTGCCGGGATGCGTTTGTCATAAACCATGGTTTCTGTCCTTTCGTCCTAGGTCACGCTCAGAGTATCTGATGCACCCTGTAGGTCACCCCTCCGGGGCGATCCCGGCCGATGCCGACCGACACAATGCCGCCCAGCCAGCTGTATTTTTCGGATGCGGTTTCAAAGTACGGAGTGGTCCGGAAATAGTATTCGCCCGCCTGCACGG